>PKWR01000011.1 GCA_003133285.1 Coriobacteriia bacterium | reverse complement strand
ACCTCTTGGCCGCCGCGACCACCGGGGCAGCCGCCTTGGTGTCGACCTCGAGCGAGTGCAGGTCGCGCGCGTTGACCGCGACCAGCGAGGCGCCGGCGCGCACGGCGACATCCAGCTCCGCGACCGACACGACCTCCACGAGGCACTGAAGCCGAAGGGTCGAGGCGAGGTCGAGGTAGGAGACGAGCTCGTCGCCGAGCACGCTCACCATGAGCAGCACCGCATCAGCGCAGTGCCCGCGGGCGACGAAGAGCTGCGCGGGATCGACGATGAAGTCCTTGCACAGGACAGGCACGTCGACGGCGTCGGCCACGTCCGAGAGGTCGGTGAACGACCCGAGGAACACGCTCGGTTCGGTGAGCACGCTGATCGCCGCCGCGCCGCCCGCCTGGTAGTGCAGGGCCTGCTTGGAGGCCTCGACATCGGGCGCGATCGGACCTGCGGACGGCGAGGCCTTCTTGATCTCGCCGATCACGCCGACCACAGCGGGAGCGCGCAGCGCGGCCTCGAAGTCGCGCGGGGTGCGTACGCAGCACGCCAGGCGCTCGAGATCGGCCGGGGTGAGAAGTCCCCATGTCTCGGCGACCTCGGCGCGGCGGGTCTCGACGATGCGATCGAGGAAGCTGACAGCCGCTGCCTTCACGACTGCACCCCTTTCGCGGCGTCGGCCTCGGCGGCGAACCGGTTCGACAGCGTGACGAGCGCCTCGAAGACCGCGAGCGCGCGCCCGTCGTCGATGCTCCGGCGCGCCGCGGCGACGCCCTCGGCCAGGTCGGAGACACGCCCCGCCACGAGGAGCGCGGCGCCGGCGTTGATGAGCGTGGTGTCGCGGGGCGCGCCGTGCACGCCCTCGAGCACGTCGCGCAGGATCCGGGCGTTCTCGGTGGNNGTGTAGGTGCGGACCGCGCCGTCGACGAACTCGGCGACCGTGGTCGGGCCCGAGGCCGAGACCTCGTCCATGCCGGGGTGTCCGTGCACGACCATGACGCGCTCGGCGCCCAGCCGTCCGGCGACCTCGGCCATGACCGGGGCGAGCGCGGGGTCGTACACGCCGAGCAGCTGCCGCTTCGCGCCGGCGGGGTTGGTGAGCGGCCCGAGGATGTTGAAGACGGTGCGGATCGCGATCTCCCGGCGCGGCCCGCCGGCGTGGCGCATCGAGGCGTGCAGCGACATCGCGAACAGGAAGCCGACGCCCACCTCGTCGATGCAGCGCGCCATGTCCTCGGGCGAGAGGTCGATCCTCACGCCGAGCGCCTCCAGGACGTCGGCGCTCCCCGCCTTCGAGGAGACCGCGCGGTTGCCGTGCTTGGCGACCGGGACCCCGGCGCCCGCGACGACGAAGGCCGCGGTCGTCGAGATGTTGAAGGTCGACAGGCCGTCGCCGCCGGTGCCGCACGTGTCCAGGAGCCCCTCGGCGCGCGGCCGCACGGTCGTGACGCGGGCGCGCATCGCGCGGGCGAACCCGGTGATCTCGTCGACGGTCTCGCCCTTCATGCGCATCGCGGTGACCAGCGACGCGATCTGCGCCGGGGTGGCCTCGCCGTCCATCACACGGCCCATGACCTCGGTGGCCTGCAGCTCGGTCAGCGAGCCCCCCGAGATGGCCACGCCGATGGCGGCCGGGACGGTCACCTCGTCGCCTTCGGGGATGGCCTTCGGGCCGGCGGTGCGCTCGGGCCGGTCCGCCGGCTCCACCTCGCCGGCGAGCTCGAGGAAGTTGCGCATCAGCACGGCCCCCTCGGGCGTCAGGATCGACTCGGGGTGGAACTGGACGCCGAAGACCGGCTTGTCGGCGTGCTGCATCGCCATGACGATGCCGTCCACCGTCTCGGCGGTGACGAGCATGCAGCTCGGGAGCGACTCGCGCTCGACGATCAGCGAGTGGTAACGGGTGGCGGTGAACTCGGGAGGCATGCCGGCCATCAGCCCGGTGCCCGTGTGCCGCACCGTCGAGGTCTTGCCGTGCACGGCCTCGTCGGCGCGCACGACGCGTCCGCCGAAGACCTCGGCGATCGCCTGGTGCCCGAGGCACACCCCGAGCAGCGGGATGCCGGCGTCCGCGGCCGCCGCGACGATCGCCTCGCTGGCGCCGGCGGCGTCCGGCGTGCCGGGCCCGGGCGAGATGACGATGCCCTTAGGCGCCATCCCAAGGACCTGGCCGACGGAGACCGCGTCGTTGCGCTCGACGCGCACGTCGGCGCCGAGCAGACCGAGCAGCTGCACGAGGTTGTAGGTGAACGAGTCGTAGTTGTCGATGACCAGGATCATGACGCCACCGCCTTGTCTGTCCCCGAGCGCAACCCGGCAGCGAGCTCGAGCGCGTGGTGCAGCGCCCGCGCCTTGTACAGGGTCTCCTCGTACTCCTTCTCGGGATCGGAGTCCGACACGATGCCCGCTCCCGCCTGGAGATAGGCACGGCCACCGGCGAGCGTGAAGGTGCGGATCGTGATGCACATGTCCATCGCGCCGTCCGCGCCGATGTAGCCGACCGTGCCGGCGTACGGTCCGCGCGCAGCCGGCTCCAGCTCGCGGATGATCTGCATCGCCCGGATCTTGGGCGCGCCGCTGACCGTGCCGGCCGGGAAGGTCGCGCGCAGGGCGTCGAAGGCGTCGCACCCCGGCGAGAGCGTGCCGGTGACGTTGCTGACGATGTGCATGACGTGGCTGTAGTTCTCGACCTCCATCAGCTCGTCGACGCGGACGCTGCCCGGGAGACTGACGCGGCCGAGGTCGTTGCGGCCCAGGTCCACGAGCATGACGTGCTCGGCGCGCTCCTTCTCGTCCGCGAGCAGGTCGGCGCGCAGGCGGCCGTCCTCGAGCGCGGTCGCGCCGCGGGGACGCGTGCCGGCCAGCGGGCGCGTGAGCACGTGGGAGCCCTCGACGCGCACGAGCGGCTCGGGGCTGGAGCCCACGAGCGTCACCTCGGGCGTGCGCACGTAGAACATGTACGGGCTCGGGTTGACCGCGCGCAACACGCGGTACAGGTCGAGACCGTCGCCGGCATAGGGGGCGGAGAAGCGCTGCGAGAGCACGATCTGGAAGCAGTCACCGGCGGCGATGTGCTCCTTCGCGGAGCGGACCGACGCGACGAAGTCCTCGTGCGAGGTGTGCTCCTTCAGCGGCACCTCCACACTCACGCCGACCTCTCCGAGCGGCGCCGTCGGGCACCCGCTTCGCAGGCGCTCGAGCACGCCGTCGATGCGGGTGACGGCCGCGTCGTAGTCCTCGCCGGGGTCGGAGCCCGGACGGACCGGCGCGATGACCTGCAGGATGCGTCGCGCGTGGTCGAAGGCCACCACCGTCGAGGTGAACATGAAGGTCGCGTCGGGGACGTCCAGCTCATCGACCGGGTGCCGCGGGATCGACGGTTCGAAGCCGGTCGCGGCCTCGTAGCCGACAAAGCCGACGGCTCCGCCGATGAACAGCGGCAGGCCGGGCACCCGCGCGACGCTCCCCGCCTTCAGGCGGTCGGCGACCGGGACGAGCGGATCCGGCGCGGGCATGCGCCGGTGCGACGGGCCGTCGGTGATCTCCGCGACGCCTTCGCGCACGGTCACGACGCGGTCGGCGCCGATCCCCAGGAAGCTGTAGCGCCCGAGCCGCTCCCCTCCCACGACGCTCTCCAGGAGGAAGGCGTAGGGCGCGTCGGCCGCAAGAGCCAGGAACGCCGAGATCGGCGTCGCCAGGTCGGCGTAGACCTCGCGCGCCACGGGCACGGTGTCGTGCGTCGCAGCGAGCCGCATGAACTCTTCTTTGTCAGGCAGCAGCATGATGTTCTCTATCTCTCCTCGTAGCCGAGCGTTCCCGGCGCGCGCCTCGGGCTTCCCGTGTCCCCGGAAACCTCTCCGGAAAACAAAAAGACCCCTCGTCCTCAAGGGACGAGAGACCTCTCTCGCGGTACCACCCTTGTTGACCCGCCAACACTCGACGGGCCCACTTTGTGTCCGAGATACGGGAGGCTGAACTCGTCTCCGATATCCGGTCCCTTGTATCGGTGGGAATCCGCCGGAACTAGTCAGCTCTACCTAAGCCTTTGCTCCGGAGCCTCGGGGGACCATTCTCGCCGATCGCTCACGCCGGTTTTCCACCAACCACCGGCTCTCTGGGCTTCACGATCGGGGTACTCTTCCCCGTCACAGGCGCACGCTCGATTCGATTAGGCGCAACGATACACGCCTCCCGGCATCCAGCGCAAGACCCCCGCCGGCCTCATCGGTAGCGGGCGGGCCCGGACCTACGCCTCCGGGTGCCGCGAGCGGAAGAGCAGGTACGAATAGACGTAGGTGATCACGAGGATGCCCAGGATGGCGCCCATCATCAGACCGAAGGCCCACGGACCCGGCAGGAACGCGCAGACGATCGTGATCGCTCCCGCCACGACGAACAGGTAGCCGCCCAAGCGGTTCGTCTTGCGCCACACGACCTCATCGGAGAGCGTCCAGCTGACCCGGACTCCGAAGGTCCAGTTCTGCTTCACGGTCGTCATGTAGTTGCCGACCACCGCGAACAGCAGGCCGACCGAGACCAGCACGACCTTCGCGACGTCGAACCCGTTGTTGAACGCCGCGATCAGCGTAGCCGCGAAGACGACCGCCTCGAGGCCGACGATCGCGTCGATCAGAATGTTGTACGCGTGGAACGAGAGCTTCAGGCTGCGGCGCTTCGGGTCCAGGAACGGCACGACCACCAACAACGCGTAGAGCCCGAGCGACATCAGCGGCATGAAGAACACGCTGCCGAAGGACTTGGGCCAGAAGGAGTCGGGCTTGCCGCTGATGCCCCAGTGCATCGGGATCGAGTCCGGAAGGCGCGAGTAGACGACGGCGCCCACGATGAACATCGCGGCGATGATGAGCAGCGGCAGCTTCGTGTAGTCCCGCAGGCGCGGCGGCGCCGGCAGCTCGTCGGGCAGTGGCGCGGACGGGACCTGCGCGATCGGGTCACGGTCACTCATCGTCGCGCTCCTCCTCCTGGGCGGGGCCGAACAGTTCCATCATGTAGCTCATGGCGTCCTGGAACACCGTCGTGTCGAGTGAATAGACGATCTCCTGGCCGCGGCGCTCGGCGAACACCAGGCCCGCGGACTTCAGCGTCGACAGGTGGTGCGACACCGACGGCTTGCTCATCGCGAAGTTCTCCGCGATGGCGCCCGCGCTGAGCTCGCCTCGCTTGAGCAGGCGCAGGATCTCGCGCCTTGTGGGGTCCGAGAGCGCCTTGAACACGTCCGGCATCGGCGCGCCTCCTTAGATGTTTAGGAACACGTCTAAATCCTAGCCACGGAAAGGGGCCCGGTCAAGGGGCCGGCGGATGGATGGAAGTGAGCGCTCGCGCGTGCGGACGCCGGGCGGGAGCCGACGGCCTACGGGACCGCCGGGGCCAGCCCTTCGGCGCCGAGCACCTCGCGGAGGCGGCCGAGCCGCTCCATCTCGGGATCGTCCTCGGGTGCGTAGCCGAAGCCGACCCAGCAGTAGAAGAGCATGGAGTACTCCTCCCCCGCTCCGGGCACCGTGTTGTTGGCCTCCAGCGTCCGCTGAAGACCGTCCAGCATGGCTCGCGGGTCCTTCAGCAGGAGCATCCCTTCGGCGTCCGCCTTCTCGGCGGCCACCATCGCCGCCCGCTCGTGGCCGGCCATCATGAGCTCGGTCAGCACCACGGCGATGAAGCCGAGGACGAACATCGCCACGACCGACCCGGAGCCGTCCCGGCTCTGGGACAGCGCGGCGAGGCCGACGCCCTCTCCCAGCTCGTTCGACCTCTCCTGGGCGCGGAACTGGGCGGCGCGGGTCGCCCAGATCGGGCCCATCACCGCGGACACGACGGTCGCCCACAGCGTGTCGCCCGACCTCAGGCGCGCCATCAAGTTGGCGAAGACAGCGCGCTGGTCGTCGGGTGTCAAACGCTCGGCGAAACCGCGGGTCACGCCCACGACGGCCCGGCTGTCCTTGAGCCCGAGCGCGAAGGCGTTGATCCGGTCGCAGTCGTCGATCATCCACAGCTGCGGGGAGTGCGGATAGCCGGCCGCGATGGCCATGTCGTGCAGGGCGGACTTCGTCTCGAGGAACGCCCCCATCTGGGTCGGCACCGCGCCGAACTGCCCCGGAAGCCGACGCTCGGGATGCGCCAGCATGCGGACGGTGTGGGCGATCGCCAGCGCGGCGCCCAGCACGACGGCGCCGACCATCACCATCGGCAGCGCGGACAGGAAGGTCGTCGTACCGTCGCCGCGCAGGAGCACGACGGCGGCGAACACGCCCGCCAGGCCCGTGAACAGCGCCGCGGCCACGGCGGCGGACAGCACGAACGCGACGAGGAAGGCGCCCGCCTTGAAGCGGTTGGCGTCGATGCGGTCCCACAGCGGCTCGACGCGGTCGCGCCGCACGCCGAGCCGTGCCCCGGGC
>PKWR01000149.1 GCA_003133285.1 Coriobacteriia bacterium | reverse complement strand
GCTCGACACGTACGGCGTCGATGTGCGTACGCGGGCACGTCGACGCCGTACGTGTCGAGCGCGTCCTCGGTCTCCACGAGCCACGGGAGGGGCTTGGAGGCAGGACGCATCTTGATGTCGACGATCTCCTGCGAACCGATGCATGAGGTCGCAGCGGCTCCGATGCCGTACACGGTCTCGGTCGGGAACACTACGATCCCGCCTTCCCGGAGCACCGAAGCCGCCAGGTTTATGGCTTCGGCCGAGGGCGCCTCCGGATCGATATGGATGACCTTGCTCATCGCTATCAAGCCTCCCGTCTGGTGCCGATCACGATGCGGTCCCGACCGGTCAGGTCGCGACCGACTACAACCCCTTCATACCACGAAGACATCAGCTCCGCAGCGTCTTTCGCCCGCTCGGTATCGGTCTCCATCGCGAGCAGCCCTCCGGGACGCAGCCACGCCCGCGCTTCGTCGACGATCCGCCTCACCGTATCGAGGCCGTCCGCTCCCCCGTCGAGCGCGATCCGCGGCTCCCGCGACGCCACTTCCGCGGGCAGGCCGGCGAGGTCGGCGGTCGGGATGTAGGGGGGATTGGAGACGACCACGTCCACGCGCCCGCGCAGCTCGTCGGGCAGCGGGGCGAAGAGGTCGCCCACGCCGACGACGACGCGGTCCGCGACGCCCGCGCGCTCGGCGTTGAGGCGAGCGACCTCGGCCGTCGCCGGGACGATCTCGGTGGCGTGCACCCGCGCGCCCGCGCGCTCGTATGCGGTGGACACCGCGACGGCGCCGGACCCGGTACACAGGTCGACCACGACGGGCTCACCGACGCCGCAGCGGTCGAGGTACTGAAGGACGGCGTCGACCAGTACCTCGGTCTCGGGACGCGGGATGAACACGCCGGGGCGCACCTGCAGCACGAGGTGGCGGAAGGGCATCTCGCCCGTGACGTACTGCAGCGGCTCCCCCGCCGCCCGCCGCTCGATCCCCTGCCGGAACGCGGCGCGCTCCCCGGGCGTGAGCGGACGGTCGTGGTGCGCGTAGAGCTCGATGCGGGAGAGCCCGGTCGCGACCGACAGCAGCCACTCGGCGCTGCGGCGCGGGGACTCGATCCCCTTGCGGCTCAGGTAGTCGACGGTCCAGGTCATCGCGTCGGCGACGGTCCAGGTGCGCTCGCCGCTCCGCTGGCCCGCGCCGTCGTCCACCGGCATCGTCAGACGACCGCGTTCAGGCGCTCGGCGCGGTCGGCGGCCACCAGGCCCTCGACGAGCGGGTCGAGCGCGCCGGCCATGACGCCCGGGATGTTGTGCACCGTCAGTCCGATGCGGTGGTCGGTGATCCGGTCCTGCGGGTAGTTGTAGGTGCGGATCTTCTCGGCGCGGTCGCCCGAGCCGATCTGGCTGCGCCGCGTCGCGCCCTGCTCCGCCTGCTGACGCTCGAGCTGCACCTCGTAGAGGCGGGCGCGCAGCACGCGCATGGCCGCCTCCTTGTTCTGCAGCTGGCTCTTCTGGTTCTGCGACTGGACCACGGTACCGGTCGGCAGGTGCGTGATGCGCACCGCCGAGTCGGTCGTGTTGACCGACTGGCCGCCCGGGCCGGAGGAGCGATACACGTCGACGCGCAGGTCGCTCAGGTTGAGCTCGACCTCGACCTCGTCGACCTCGGGGAGCACGGCCACCGTGGCCGTGGACGTGTGGATGCGGCCCTGCGTCTCGGTGGCGGGCACCCGTTGGACGCGATGCACGCCGGACTCGAACTTCATCTTCGAGAAGACCTTCTTGCCGCGGATGCGGAAGGAGACCTCCTTGAAGCCGCCGGTCTCCGACTCGCTCGAGTCGATCTCCTCGTACTTCCACTTCTGGGTGTCCGCATAGCGCAGGTACATGCGGTAGAGGTCGCCCGCGAACAGGGCCGCTTCGTCGCCGCCCGCGCCGGCGCGGATCTCGACGATGATGTCCTTGTCGTCGTTCGGGTCGCCCGGCAGCATCATGAGCTTGAGCTCGTCCTCCATCGCGGGCAGCGTCTCCTCGATGGTCTTCATCTCGGAGGACGCCATCTCCTTGAGCTCGGGATCGCTCTCGGCCTTGAGCATCTCCTTGGCCTCGTCCAGCTCGTCGAGCGCGGCGAGGTACTCGCGCGCCTTCTCGGCCAGCGGCTGGCGCGCGCGGTGCTCCTTGGCGAGCCGCGCGTACTCCTTCTGGTCGGACATGATGGCGGGGTCGGCCAGACGATCGGAGAGGTCGTCGTAGGATGCCAGGATCGATGTGAGTTTCTCGCGCATGGTGAGCGTTCCTTCTTAGCTGATGGCGGGCTGGGCGCTGTCGCGCGCCTCGGCCCGGGCGTCTCGTTCGGCAACGGCGGTGAGCGCCGCCGCGGCGACCTCGATCATGCCGTCGTCGGGCTCGCGGGTGGTCAGGCGCTGGAGCTGCATCCCCGGCCACAGGAGCACCTTCACGAACGGGTTCTCAGAGTGGCTGCCGGCCCACTTCACGGTGATCTCGTAGGCNNNNACGATCTTGCCGGGAAGCAGCGAGAACACCGCGATGGAGACGATCATGACCATGAGCAGGAAGGCCGTGCCGCAGCGGACGTGCAGCGTGTCGTAGCGCTGGACGTAGCGCGGCTCGAGCGGGATGCCGTGCTCGTAGGCGTGGATCGACTTGTGCTCGGCGCCGTGATAGGCGAACACCCGCCGGATGTCGGGCATGAAGCCGACGCCCCAGATGTAGGCCAGGAAGACGCCCAGGCGCAGCACGCCGTCGACGACGTTCCACAGATACGGGTGCGACACCGAGCTGGTGACCAGGTTCGTGAGCAGCGCCGGAGCGATGATGAAGGCCACGACGGCAAGCGCCACGCCGGCCACCATCGTCCACATGATCTCCTTCGAGGTGAGCTGCTCCTCCTCCGTCGCGCCCGCGAGCGAGGCCGCGACGCCGAACGCCTTCAGGGACAGCGCCAGCGTCTCGTACATCGCCCACACGCCGCGCGCGACCGGCCACGTGCGCCAGCCGGCCCGGTTCTTGGGCGGCAGGTCGTGCTCCTCGAGGTGCACGGAGCCGTCGGGGGTGCGGACGGCCACGGCCCACGCGGTCCTGCCGCGCATCATGATGCCCTCGATGAGCGCCTGNNGGGGCCTCGATCGGCTCCGGGGCCTCGATCGGCTCGATGTCGAGCGGCATGGCGTTGTCGTCAGTCACGTTTGGGCGCCTTCGGGTAGGGGTCTCCGCACGTCATCTTTCCCTCGCCGCACGGGCCGCGGCGGCACGACGCGCCCGCGTCCATGAAGATGTAGGGCGCCGTCGGCTCGGCCAGCGCGAGCATCGCGAGCGCGACCTCGCGGATCTCCCACTGTGCCCGCCTGCAGCACCGCAGCTCGAAGAAGTGGAGCAGCTCGCGCACGTTCATGGTGACGACGATCTTCGTCTCCATGGCGTTGGGGAGCAGGTAGCGGGCGTCCTCGGCCGGCACACCGGCGTCGAGCTGCGCGCGGTAGGCCTCGAAGGCCGTGGCGCAGGCGTCGTCGAAGGCCGCCCGGGCGACCGGGTCGGCCGCCACGCTCGGCGGCACGACGAAGACCGGCTCGCTGTCGTAGGCGACGTAGCGCTGCGACTGCTGGTTGTAGCTCGCCAGGCGATGCCGCACGAGCTGGTGCGTCATGGCGCGCGACACCCCGTCGATGGCGAAGGTGTAGCTGGCGTGCTCCAGCGTCGACGTATGGCCCGAGGAGATGACCGTCTTCAGGACCCTGCGCACGGCCTCGTCGCTCATGCTCTCGAGCAGGTCGGCCGCTCCCACCGGGGAGTAGCACAGGCGCGCGGCCGCCGCGATGGAGCGCTGCGGATCGGGGGTGTGGTAGAGGAGCCGGACGTCCATGGGCATCTTCGCCTTCATACACGATGGGAGACGAGACCTTTGTGCGGTCCCGCCTCCCATCATAGCGTTCGATCGAAGCGTGCTACTCGGCAGCGTCCTCGGCGACGGGCTCCTCTGCGGGGGCCTCCTCGACGACGGGCTCCTCGACCGGCGCGGCCTCGGCCACAGCGGCCTTGGGTGCACGGGCAGCGGCCTTCTCGGCCTCTTCGGCCTCGATGCGCTCACGCTCGGCGCGAGCCAGACGGGCGGCGGTGACGGACTCCTCGTGAGCGACGCGGCGCGCTTCCTTGGCGGCCGCATCCTTCTGCACGACGGTCTCGGCAGAGGCGCCGAACTTGTCGGCGAAGCGCTGGACGCGTCCGCCGGTGTCGACGAACTTCTGCTGGCCCGTGTAGAACGGGTGGCACAGGTCGCAGAGCTCGATGCGCAGCGACGGAGAGGTCGACTTGGTGGTGAAGGTGTTGCCACAGGAGCAATGGACCGTGGCTTCGACGTACTCGGGATGGATACCCTGGCGCATTTCTTCTACCTCCGCATAGGGTGCGCACGGTTTCCGACCGGGCGCGGGACAGCCGTGGAATAGTAGCACGCGCAGCGGGAGGACGGCAAACTCCGGGCGCGGATCCGCGCACGTCCCGCGTGCGTCCCGCTCGCCCGAGCGCCCCTCCGATTCGCGTTTCCGCCGCTCAGGCCCTATACTGGCCCGACACGCGTCGACGACCCGGCGCGCTGACCACCCAAGACCCGGTCGTTCCTCACTCACCTTCGGTTGGCTGACGGATCGAATCGCGTCTGCCACACGCGCCGCCCGCAAAGGACCGCGCCACGAAGGAGAACTTCATTTGAGTTTCGACAACCTGGGTCTCGACGCACGCCTCATGCAGGCCGTCGCGTCGATGGGCTACGCCGAGCCGACCCCCATCCAGTCCGGCGCGATCCCGCTCGTTCTGGCAGGTCGTGACGTCGTCGGTTGCGCGCAGACCGGCACCGGCAAGACCGCAGCATTCGTCCTCCCCACCCTGCAGCGCATCACCGCGCGCAAGGGCGGCATCGCCTGCCTCATCGTCACCCCGACGCGTGAGCTCGCGCTGCAGATCGAAGAGGTGGCCAAGACCGCCTCGAAGTCCACGCGCCACCGCGTCGCGGCCGTCTACGGCGGCGTCGGCTATGAGCCGCAGCGCCGCGCGCTGCAGCACGGCGTCGACATGCTCGTCGCGACGCCCGGTCGCCTTCTCGACCTGGCGGGCAGCCGTCACGTCGACCTCAGCCGCGTGGAGGTCCTGGTCCTCGACGAGGCCGACCGCATGCTCGACCAGGGCTTCTGGCCCGACGTCAAGCGCATCCTCGCCCTGCTCCCCCCGATCAGGCAGACGCTGCTGTTCTCGGCGACCATGACGCCCGAGGTGCTCCGGATCGTCGGCGACACGCTCGACAACCCGGCCCGCATCGACGTCGCGCCGCCTTCAACGCCGATCGAAGCGATCGAGCAGCGCATCTTCCCGGTCTCCGGAACGCAGAAGAGCGACCTGCTCATCCACATGATCGAGGAGCACCGCCTCGACCGCGTGCTCGTCTTCACGCGCACCAAGCACCGCGCCGACCGCGTCGCGCACTCGCTCGAGCGCGCCGGCGTCCGCAGCGCGGCGATCCACGGCAACCGCTCGCAGTCGCAGCGCGTCCGCGCCCTGAGCGACTTCAAGCGCGGCTCGTGCCGCGTGCTGGTGGCCACCGACATCGTGGCCCGCGGCATCGACGTCGAAGGCATCTCCCACGTCGTCAACTACGACATCCCGGCGAAGCCCGAAGACTACGTACACCGCATCGGGCGCACCGCGCGGG
>PKWR01000015.1 GCA_003133285.1 Coriobacteriia bacterium | reverse complement strand
TGGGGCTACCTCTTCGGTTCTCCCGCGAACGACAAGATCTGGGTGGTCTATGTCGCGAACGGCGTGTCCATGGGCGCGCAGGAGTACGGGACGGCCGGTCTGAGCAAGACCGAGTGGGCCGCGGTTCCCGGCACGGACGGTTGGACGGTCGACAGCGACACGGCCTACACCAAGGCCCTCGCGGTCAGCGGCGCCAAGGGCGCGCCGGCCGCATACATGATGGGTCTGCTGACGTTCAAGCCCACGAGCGACACCTCCACGGTCCAGCCGTTCGTGTGGAGCGTGCAGTTCGATCCGGGCGCGAGCGGCGCGACGACGAGCAGCATCAACGTGGATGCGAAGACCGGCCTGGCAACGCTCGCCAAGTAGCGCGTCCGCGCGCCATGCAATGAACGAGGAGCCGCCCGTGGGCGGCTCCTCTGCGTGCTCCCTGCACGTCGCGCGCGCCGGTCGTCCCGACGTCCCGGATTCCGGCAGGGCATGTCGGAGGGGGTGAGGCCCACTGTCTCGTGAGCTAGACTAGGGGAGCTTCTCGCGCACCGGGGACAGGGGGGGTAATGCTGGTCGTACGCAGTCTCGCAGTCGCTGCCGTCGCGATCCAAGCCATGCTGCTGGGCGGCGTGCTGGGGGTGCGTTCCTCGATCCGCTCGCGGTTCATGCGGGTCGGGATGCTCCTGAGCTCGATCGCGACGTTCGCCGCCGCTGCCGTGGTCCTCGCCAGCCTGCTCGCCGTCGGCGCCCACACGATCCCCGAGTACGTCATGGCCGTCCTCGACGGCGTCTTGTCGGCTGCGGAGCTCGCCGGGGTGTGGCTCCTCGTGCTCTACATCAACAACCAGCAGCGGCGCGATACTCTGCCCCAGGAGGTCGCCGACCTCCTTCGCGAGCATCGCGACGCCGCCGAGCACGCTCGCGAGTCCTACGTGCGAGCGTTCGACGACTTCCCCGCGCTCGTGTGGCGCGCGGACACCGCCGCGCAGCGCGACTACTTCAACAAGGCGTGGCTCGGGTTCCGCGGCCGTACGACGGAGGAGGAACGCGGCGACGGATGGAGGCAGGGCGTCCATCCGGACGACCTCGACGGGTACGTCGACCTGTGGCTCGGCGCGTTCGAGAAGCGCGAGGCCTTCGATACGGAGTATCGGCTGAGCAACGCGGATGGGGAGTATCGCCGGATTGAGGAGCACGGCCGCCCGTTCTTGGAGGCGGACGGCACGTTCCTCGGCTACCTCGCGTCATGCTCCGACGTGACGGAGATGAAGGAACAGGCGGACCGGCTCGCGTACCTGGCCGACCACGACCCGCTGACCGGACTGGCGAACCTGCGCGCGCTGCGCGTTGCCCTGGACCGTGCTCTGGCGCGCGCGCAGCGAAACGTGCCGAGCATCCTGCTCGTCATCGACCTCGATCACTTCAAGGCGATCAACGAGCGGATGGGACACTCGGCCGGCGATGCCGCGCTCGTCTCCGTCGCGCGCCTGCTCACCGAAGGGACGCGCGCCGCCGACGTGGTCGCGCGCTTGGGCGGCGACGAGTTCGCCGTCCTCCTCGAGATGACCGAGGTCGACGGCGCGGTGGTGATCGCGCAGCGGCTGGTGGACGAGACCCGGTCGCGCCTCGAGCAGACCGGCCTCAGCATCGGGCTCGCTGCCCTGGCCGGATCTGACGACGTCACCGAGGTGCTGCGACGGGCGGACGAGTCGATGAACGAGGCCAAGAGAGGCGGCGGCAGCAGGGTGGTCGTCAACATCCGGGCCGCTCGGCACGACGCGTAGTCTGCCGATGCCGTGGCCGGAAGCGGCGGCGCTACTCGATCTGTGCGTGAGACCCGTCGCAGTAGGGCGGATGACCGGTGAGCCCGCAGTTGCAGATCGCTGCCGTCTGCGCGTTCTCGATCTCGAACTCGAGCGGCGTGATCCCGCTGCCTTCGTGCGACCCGTCGCAGAACGGCGGCGTGTTGGTCTTGCCGCAGCGGCACCAGTGGTAGGTGCCGACACCGAGCTCGGTGACCAGCGGGTGTGATGGTGCCTCGTCGTGAACGAACCTCATGGAACAGCCTCCTCGGGAGTCACTGGCGTACCGAACTGAACCTACCCGTCACGAGGCTCTTGCAGTCTCGCCGCAAGGCGGCTCGTGTCCGCACGCGGGGGTATGATTCTTCCGGGCCGGTTCATGCCGGTCCGTGACGCGCACGCTCCAGGGGAGGTCTTCGAATGCGCAATGCGTATGCGATCGGTCTGGACGTCGGCGGCACGCGCATCGCGGCCGGTCTCGTCGAGCGCAAGGGCCGCATCGTGCGCGAGGTGAAGCTGTCGACGCCCAAGGGCTCGGGCCCGTTCGCCATCGTCGACGCCATCGTCGACGCCGTGAGCGAGATCACGAGCGGCCTGCACCCGTCCGAGATAGCGGGCGTCGGCATCGGTCTTCCTGCGCAGATCGACTTCACCCGGCAATCCGTCGAGTTCTGCACCAACCTTCCGCTCGCCGGCATCGACATGCGCGGCCTGGTCATGTCCCGCCTCAAGTACCCGGTCACGATCGACAACGACGGCAACACGGCCGCGCTCGGGGAGTCGCGCTACGGCGCGGCGAAGGGCATCAAAGACTTCGTCATGGTCACGCTCGGCACCGGCGTCGGCGGCGGCGTGTTCATCGGAGGGAAGCTGCACCGCGGCTCCCGCGGGTTCGCCGGAGAGATCGGCCACATGGTGATCGTCGTCGACGGGCCCGAGTGCCCGTGCGGCGGGCACGGCCATCTCGAGTCGTTCTCCGCACGTCCCGCGGTCATCCGCGAGGCGCGCGCGGCCGCTGAGACCTACCGCGGCTCGAGCATCACGCGTCTCGCCGGCGGCGACGCCGATGCCATCACCGCGGAGATCGTCATCGAGGCGGCGAACGCGGGCGACGAGGCCGCCGTCGAGGTGATGTCGCGCGTCGGCGACATGCTCGGCGAGGGCCTCGTCGGCCTCGTCAACGTGCTCAACCCGGAGGCCATCATCGTCGGCGGCGGCATCGGCGAGAGCTGCCCGATGGTGAGCAAACGGGCCGCCGGACGGATCGCCGCCGAAGCGCTCGCGGGGCGCCGCGACGTGCGCGTGCTGATCGCCGAGCTGGGGAATGATGCAGGGGTCGCCGGCGCGGCCGCGCTCGCGTTCGATGACCACGATTCCCGGGAGGGCATCCACTGATGACATCCAAGGTCTACTTCGCACCGGTCCGATCGATCAAGAAGCGCTCGATGATCGCGCGCGTCGCGACGCTGCTCGAGCGGGCGGGCCTCAAGGACGCGATCGCCGAGGGCGACCTGGTCGCCGTGAAGCTGCACTTCGGTGAGAAGGGCAACACCGGGTTCGTCCACCCGGTCTTCGTCCGCGAGACCGTGACGCGGATCAAGCAGCACGGCGGCAAGCCGTTCCTCACGGACGCGAACACCCTGTACAGCGGCATGCGCGCGAACGCGGTCGACCACCTGCAGTGCGCGATCCAGAACGGCTTCTCCTATGCCACGGTGGATGCGCCGATCGTCATCGCCGACGGCATCGACGGCCGCGATGCCGTGGACGTACGCATCGACGGAGGGTACTTCGAGACGGTCCGCATCGGCGCTGCCGCCGTCCACGCCGACGCGATGGTCGTCGTCACTCACGTGAAGGGCCACGAGGCGACCGGTTTCGGCGGCGCGCTGAAGAACGTCGGGATGGGGCTCGGGTGCCGCTCCGCCAAGCAGCGGATGCACGCCGACTTCAAGCCGGAGGTCGTCGCCGAGAAGTGCACCGCGTGCTCGCGATGCGTGCGCTGGTGCCCGGTACAGGCTATCGTCATCGGCCCCGGCCGGGTCGCGCAGATCGACTACGGCACCTGTTATGGGTGCGGCGAGTGCGTCGCCGCGTGCCCGTACGCCGCGATCGGGGTCCAGTGGAAGACGACCGCCAAGTCGCTCCAGGAGAAGATCGTCGAGCATGCGAAGGGCGCGCTGAGCGGCAAGGACGGGAAGGTCGTGTACCTCTCGTTCGTGACCGCCGTCTCCCCCGACTGCGACTGCTGGAGCTTCAGTGACGCGCCGATCGTCGGCGATATCGGGGTCCTCGCCTCGACCGACATCGTCGCCATCGATCGCGCGGCGTACGACCTCGTGACACAGGCGGTGGGGTTGCCCGGGTCGCGCGGCGAGGGGATGGACGCGGGGCAGGACAAGTTCACGGCGGTGACCGGTGTCGACGGCACGCTCGCGATCGACTACGCGGAGAAGATGGGGCTGGGGACCACGGAGTACGAGCTGGTGGTCGTCGAGTAGCGGGGAATCGACCGAAGGGGTGCGGAATGGACTACGGAGCGATCCTCAAGAAGAGCTGGGACATCGTCTGGCGCCACAAGATCCTGTGGCTGTTCGGCCTGTTCGCCGGGGCCGGAAGCGCGGTCAACTTCAACTACAACTACGGCTCGGGGAGCAGGAGCACCGGGAGCACGACCGGGCTGTCGTCGGCAGTCCGGGCCGGCTGGCTGGCCTTCCAGCGGTTCCTCGAGCAGAACCTGGGCGTCATCATCATCGCTTTCATCGTCCTGTTCCTGGTCGGGCTCCTTCTGTGGATCGTCTCCGTCGCCGCTCGCGGAGGGCTCATCCACCTGGCGAACGAGGCCGAGACCGGTCGCGAGGTACGGGCCGGTGACGGCTGGAGCACGGGCTTCCACAAGTGGGGCCGCGTCTTCGGCATCGAGTTCCTGGTCGCGCTGCCGGCTTTGCTGCTCGCTTTCGTGCTCGCTGGGGTCGTGGGCGTCGCGGCCGTCGCGGCGCTGCGCGGCGGTGGCTCGCAGGAGGCCCTCAGCAGGGCGGTGGCCGGCCTCGCGTGCGGCGGCATCTGCTTCGTCGTGGTCTTCGGGATCATGGTGGCCGTCATCAGCGTGGTCCTGGGCATGATCGCGCAGGTCGCGCTTCGCTATGCGGTCCTGCAGGACCAGCGCGTGATGGACTCCCTGAAGCAGGGATGGCGGGACCTGTGGGGCCGCCGCGGCGTCTTCACCATGGTACTGATCCAGTTCGGGGTCGGGATCGCCTACGGCATCGCGGTGGGCATCGTGGCCGTGATACTCGTGGTACCTGCTGTGATCGCCTTCGTCGCCGGCGGCTGGCTCGTCGGCTCGGTCATGATCGCGGTGGCCATCTTGGTGCTCATCGTGCCCTCGTCCGTGTACTCGGCCTTCTACCACACGGCGTGGACGCTGTTCTTCCGCCGCATGACAGGCATGGAACCGACGCCGGTCGCGGCCTATCCGGCGCCCTATCCGCCCGCACCGCCCTATCCGTCCGCTCCGCCCGCGCCTCCGGCCCCGCCGTACGCGCCCGCGCCGCCGGCACCACCCGTGCCACCCGTCGAGCCCGTCATGCCCGTCGAG
>PKWR01000094.1 GCA_003133285.1 Coriobacteriia bacterium | reverse complement strand
CTCCCCGGGCCGCTCCGCGCTGGTCACCTACTTGATGGCGGGCTACCCGGACCGGGCGACGTCGATCGCGTCGATCCGGGCCGCGGCGGGCGCGGGGGCCGACCTCATCGAGCTCGGCGTGCCGTATGCCGACCCGCTCGCGGACGGCCCGACGATCGTGGAGGCGGCGAACGTGGCCCGCTCAGCGGCCGGCTCCTTCGGGCTGGCCGAGACGCTCGCGCTCGCGGCGGAGCTGACGGCGGACGACGACATGCCGCCCATCGCGCTCATGACCTACCTCAACCCGATGCTCCGCTACGGCCTTCCTCGGCTCGCGGCGGACGCGGCGGCGGCCGGGATCGGTGGCTTCATCGTGCCCGACCTGCCGCCCGACAACCGCATGACCGCCACGTGGCTGGCGGTCGCGGAGCCGCTCGGGATCGACACGGTGTTCCTCGCCGCTCCGACCTCCACGCCGGCGCGGCTGCAGACGGTCGCCGAGGCGTCGGCGGGGTTCATCTACGTCGTCTCGAGCGTAGGCGTGACGGGGGAGCGCGGCGAGTTGCCGCCCGAGTTGGCGGACCTCGTCGAGCGCGTGCGGCGGTGGCGCTCCGATCGCCTGCCGGTCGCCGTCGGCTTCGGCGTCTCGACCCCCGAGCAGGCGGCGACGGTCGCCCGCATCGCCGACGGCGTCATCGTCGGCAGCGCGATCGTGAAACGCCAGGGCGATCCGGAGGCGGTCGCGGCGTTCGTCTCCCTCCTCGCCGAAGCGGTCCACAGCGCCTGAGACGAGGCGCCGCGGCGTCCGCGATTATCCATTCCGCGGTCCGCGGTCTACTATCGAGGGTGAGTCGCGCCGCACCGGCGCGTCCGGAAAGGGGCTCTCCATGCGCTACATGCGGATCCCACAGAACAAGTTCTGGGGCTGGGTCGTCGCCTCTCTGCTCGTCGGACTCGGCATCGGCCTCGTCATCATGCTGGTGAGCGGCGCGGCTACGAGCGACAAGCTGCGGGTGCTCCAGAACCGGCTGAACGCCAGCGGCGAGGGGAGCTCCACGGTCGCGCTGCAGGCGCAGCTCACAAGCCTCGAGGCCTCCGTCACCGCACTCACGGACCAGAACGCCCAGCTGACGGCGGACCTGGCGGTCGCCAACGCCACGATCGCCACGTTGAAAGGCTCGTCCTCGACTGCGAGCGGGACGATCTCGTTCATCGCCCGCACCGCCACGCCGACCAGCGTCTCGCCGACCGGCACCCTCACGTTGACCGTGAGGGTCAAGGGACATCCCACCAAGGTGACGGTGCGCGTGGTCTCACACACCACGGGCGTCACGTTCGACCACACGTATACGTTGAAGCGGATCATCAAGCAGACGACGGCGGAGCGGTGGCAGATCAAGGTCGCCGCGCCGACGCACGCGGGCACCTACCGCTACGCCGCGACGGCCTTCATCGGGACGCGGAGCTTCGTGATGGCCGGTGTGTCGGCCTATCAGTTCACGGTGAAGTAGCGGCCCGGCCGCACCGCGCGCACAGAGAAGGGCCCGGCGACCGTTCGCCGGGCCCTTCTGCGCGTGGGTAGGGGACGGGCTAGTGCCCCTCCATCGCCTTCCGCTCGCCGGACTGCAGTTCGATGTGACGCGTGCGGCGCTCGTGCATCGCTGCGGCCTTCGGAACGACGACCTCGAGCACGCCGTCCTCGTACTTCGCAACGATGGCCTCGGCGTCGACACCCGCCGGCAGCGACATGCTGCGCTCGAAGCTGCCGCGGAACGACTCGCGTACCAGGTACCCTCCCTGGTCGGTCGTCTCCGACTGCTCCTCGCGCTTGCCCGTGATCGTCAGCACGTCATCGGTGACGGTGATGTCGATATCCTTCTCCATGACTCCGGGAAGCTCGACGCGCACGACCATGTCCTCACCGCGGGTGAGGACGTCGGTCGTCGGAGCGAAGATGCCGGTCTCGAGACGCCGGTCCTTCGCTGACGGCGCGAGCGTCCTCGACCACAGCCGGTCGATGTCGCGCTCGAGTGCGCCCAACCCTACGAACGGATCCCACCTCTGCATCGCCATGGCTCTTCACCTCCTTCGGCGGTCCACCGGTACACACCGGTCTTTGGGTCATCCAACGACATGGATACCCAGGCCGCAGGGAGGCGGGAACGCGGCGCAGAGGCCCATTCCGACGAACGATGGAGGGGCGGCGACGGGCGGCGTCAGGCCAGCGGCAGCGGTCCGCGGTCTGTCGGCTGCCCGTTCACGATGACGGTGGCGCCGTCCTTGGGAAGGCGCCACGCCGCGAACCCGAGGGCGATCGTGACGGCGCCGATCACCAGGAGTCCCAGGCCGAGCAGGAGTCCCGCCGTGGCCAAGCCGGTGAGCGGCATCAGGAAGACGACCACGCCGATCGTTGCCACCACAAGGCCCCGGAGCAGCCGCAGCCACCACGCGGCGAAGAACGAGCGCCAGCGCCATGAGGCGGCCATGTCCGCGAGCCCTCCGAGTGCGACCAGCGCGCCGGTGGCGCGGAGCAGGAACACGGCGAGCGCCTCGGGACGCAGGAGCGCGTACGCGCCGAACAGCAGAAGGAGCAGACCCGGGAAGAAGGTGACCGTCCACCATCCGCCGGTGGCGGCCCGCAGCGAGATCGCCCACGACACCCACAC
>PKWR01000178.1 GCA_003133285.1 Coriobacteriia bacterium | reverse complement strand
TGCCGGAGTCGACGGTCGACACGTACGCGGGTCGCAGCGGTTGCAGCGTTTCGATGTCGTACCAGTTGTAGAAGTTGCCCCGGTAGCGCTCGAGGCCCGCCATCGTCGAGAGGGTCGCTTCGACCCGGCCGTTCAGATCGACCAGACACGTGTAGCCGAGGTCGTACGCGCCGAGGTACGACAGCAACTGCAGGCCGAGGTTGGTCGGCGACGTGCGCCACGCGACCTCGCCCTTCGGGTCCTCCTGGAAGTTGTCGGGGGCCAGGTGGTGCCCCTGCTCCGTCACGAAGGTGTCGAAGAACCGCCACGTCTTGCGGGCGCTTCGACGCAGCGACCGCTCCTGCTTCGCCGAGAGGACCGCCTGCTCGGGGGCCGTGGGCTGCGACACCCGCCAGGCGATGAGGGGGCCGGCCAGCCAGATCGCGCCGAAGACCGCTGCGATCGCGAGCCGCTGCGGATCCAGCGCAGTGCCGGCCAGCAACAACAGCATGGCTACCGCGACAGAGGGGCCCAGCGTGCGCCAGTACGCCTGCGGCGTCCGGCCCACGTCCCGCTCGGCCTCGGCGGCGGTGACCCACTCGAGCAGGTGCCGGCGGCTCACGCGTACGCGCCAGAGCGTGCGCACGATCGCGTCCGTCATGAGGAAGGCCTGGTGCGGCAGGAGCGCGAGCCCGAACAGGCCCCGCACCGAGTCGGTCTCGAAGTCGCGCATGATCTCCGGCACTTGCGACCGCAGGCTCACCTTCCGCGACCGGGTTATCACCGAGTTGGCCAAAGAGAAGTACGCAGGGAACAGCACGACCAGCGGCAGGAAGAGGGGCCACAGATGCGCCCGTTCGGGCAGGGCCAGCCAGCCGAGCGTGAAGAGCACGAGCGTCAACGGCGCGACGAGCGACCGCCTCAGGTTGTCGATGATCTTCCAGCGGTGAAGCACCGTCAGCGGGTTGCGCACCACGGCGCCGCCCTCGATGCGCACGTTCAGCCCGAGGAACGGGAGGGTCTGCCAGTCTCCGCGGACCCAGCGATGGACCCGCTTGGCGCTCGAGAGGTAGTTCGCCGGCTGGTCGTCGATCACCTCGACATCACTGGCGAGCGCGGTGCGCAGGTAGCACCCCTCGATGAGGTCGTGTGAGAGCAGCGCATTCTCGAGGAACGCCCCGTGCAGCACGCCGAGGAACACGTCCACCTCGAAGATGCCCTTGCCCGTGAACGAGCCTTCCGCGAAGACGTCCTGGTAGGTGTCGGAGATCGCATTCGCGTACGGATCGACTCCGGTGCCCGAGGAGTACATGCGCGAGAAGGCCGACCTCTGGCCCCCCGGCAGCGACATGTCGACGCGAGGCTGGATCAGGCCGTAGCCTTGGCCGACGCGGGCCTCCCCCGGGTTCCATCGCGCGCGGTTGAGCGGGTGGGCGATCGTCGCGATGAGCCGCTTCGCAGCGTCGCGCGGCACGACGGTGTCGGCGTCCACGGTGAGGACGAACGTGACGCCCCGGAGCCACTCCTCATCCCCGACGCGCGTGGTGATCGTGGTGCCTCGCCCGTTGCGCAGCTCCGACACGAACTCGTCGAGGAACCCGCGCTTGCGCTCCCAGCCCATCCACGCCTGTTCGCTCTCGCTGAATCGGCGGCCGCGCAGGACCAGGTGGAAGGGGCGCTCCCCCGCCTCGGCGTAGTAGCGCTCGTTCAGCTTTTCGATGCCACGCCGGGATGCCTCCTCGACGATGTCGTCGCCTTTCACGTGCTCCGCGTCGGCGAGCGTCGGGTCTCCGAGGAACGCGAAGTGTATGTTCCGGTCCCTGTTGGCGAGGTAGGCGATCTCGAGGTTGTCGATCACCGCCTGAACGTGCGGGACGGACAGCAGCAGCGAGGGGACCACCACGACGGTCCGGGATTCGTCGGGTACGGGCGCGAGAGCGTCGAACTTCGGCAGCGCGCGCGGCGGGAAGACCGCCGCAGCGATCCGGTTCGTGAGAGCGAGACCGATGTCCGAGACCGGTATCAGCCCTACGGCAAGGACCGCCGCCAGCCGCCAGCCGGTCACGCCCTGCGATGCCGCATACACGGCCAGGCCCGCGCCGATACCGGCGGTCGCGACCGACAGCAGGCCCCAGTAGAACGTCCGGCGGAACCTGAGAGGACCGCTGAAGAGCCGCTCGCGGCTGTTCACGCGGTACCCGATCTGTCGCTCGATCTCGTAGCGGCCCGAGCTGATGAGCCAGTGGCCCACATGCCCGTGCACGTCGTCTCCGGCGTCCGCCGCGAGGGCCGCCTGGCAGCGGGCAACGATCGACTCGGCGAGCTCGATCTCGTCCGTCGATGACCGCTTGCACAGCTCCTCGAGCGCATGCCGGTAGCGGTCGCGGCTCTGGAAGTCCATATGCGCGTACGCGCCGACCGGGTCCGTGCGCAAGGTGCGCTCGACGTGGGAGACATCCTCGAAGAAGTCGTTCCAGTCCAGCGCGTCGATGAGCCGGACCGACCCTATGCCGTTCGCGATGGAGACCTGATCGGCCGCCTGCCGCCTCTGGTGGAGGATGCCCTCGCGCTCGAGGTTGATCGACAGCACCGCCAGCCGCCCCGCAAGCCAGGAGTTGACCACCTCGGCGGCGATCTCCGCGCCCTGAAGCCGCTGCGCGAGTCTGAGCAGGAACACCGGCGAATCGCGCAGCGGCTCGGTACCGATGCGTGCGAGCAGGCCCGGCAGCGCGTCGGGGTCGTCCTGCTCGGCGATCGTGAAGCGCTCCGCCCACGCATCGGCCGCGTCCTCGTGCAGGTGCGACTTCAGCACGCTGCGCGAGAGCCGGCGCAGGTTCTCGACGAGCCCGATGCGGAGCATGATCGGCACCGCCCAGCACTCACCGATCGTGAGCGGTGCCACCTCCTGGAAGGCCTCGATGAACCCGAGCAGCACCGAGATGTCGAGGCGCGAATCGCTGCGTGCGATCAGCGTGACGACCGCTTGGTAGACCCTCGGCAGTCCGGCGAACGGCCCCGAGTCGAGGCGAGGCAGCTCGATGCCGTAGCGGGCGGGGAGGTCCTCCCGGACCTCCCGGAGCTGCTGTTCGATGAGGTAGTAGTTGTCGAGGAGCCACTCGCCCGCCGGTGACACCGCCCGGGGCCCGCGAGAAGCCTTGTTCAGCTGTGCGTTGTCGCTGGCCAGGTCGCGCGCCGCTCGCTCGATGAGCGAGATGAGCGGAGTGGTCCGGATGCGCCCGCCGGTGACCGTACCCTGCCCGGCAGCGATCCGCCTCGCCTCATCGGCGAGCCGGTCCGGCCCGAGGAGTTCATCACGAAAAGGCGCGTCGGAAGCGGTGTCGCGCCGGGCCGTCGCCGGTCCGGGCATCGGTCCTCCTGTGGTTGCGGGTCTCGGGCAGGGCGCGAGTGGTGAGTGCTCCACTCACCCTACACCGTCGCATGGACTATTCCCCACCAGAGGGCGTCCGGAATGCCGAGTCCCGGCGGGATGCGTACAATCGCGGACGAAGCCCGCGCGATCCGGGAGCGTGCCATGCGCCACGAAGACGACGAATCCGAGCTCCGCGAGGCGGAGGCCTCCTTCGCCTCCGCGAACCCGGGGTATCGCGATCCCGAGGCGCTCCACGAGCTGCGCGAGCGGGAGTACGGACGCCTCGACGAGCGGGGGCACACCTACCTGGACTACACCGGCGGCGGCCTCTACGCGGACTCGCAACTGCGCCGCCATCTCGAACTGCTCGCGAGCGACGTGTTCGGCAATCCCCACTCCCACAACCCGACGTCGCTCGCGTCGACCGCCATCGTCCAAAGCGCGCGGTCCGCGGTGCTCGCCTTCTTCGACGCGGACCCGGCGGAGTACGAGGTCGTCTTCACCCAGAATGCCAGCGGTGCCCTCAAGCTCGTCGGAGAGTCCTACCCGTTCGAGCCGCGCGGCACCTATCTCCTCTCCTACGACAACCACAACTCCGTCAACGGGATCCGCGAGTTCGCGCGCGCGCGCGGTGCCGACGTCGTCTACGTGCCCGTGTACCGTCCCGATCTGCGGCTCGACGCCGATCTCGTGCGGCGCCACCTGACCACTCCCTCGAACGGCACGGCGCGGCTGTTCGCGTATCCGGCCCAGTCGAACTTCAGCGGCGTGATGCACCCGCTCGAATGGGTGCAGCTCGCTCACGACCACGGCTGGGACGTCCTGCTCGACTGCGCCGCATTCGTGCCCACGAACCGGCTCGACCTGTCCGCCGTCAAACCCGACTTCGTGCCCCTGTCGTTCTACAAGATGTTCGGGTACCCGACGGGTATCGGTGCCCTGCTGGTGCGACGGGAGAAGCTCGACCAGCTCCGGCGCCCGTGGTTCGCCGGGGGCACCATCACCCTAGCGTCGGTCCAAGGCGCGGGCTGGTACCGCCTCGCGCCGGGCGCCGCGGGCTTCGAGGACGGGACCGTCGACTATCTTGGCCTGTCGGCGGTCACCATCGGACTCGAGCATCTCTCGAGCGTCGGGATCGACCGCATCCACGATCGCGTCTGCGTGCTCGCGGGCTGGCTCCTCCGAGAGATGGCCTCGCGGAGGCACAGTAATGGCGCGCCGATGTTCCGCGTGTTCGGCCCGACCGGCACGGATCGTCGGGGCGCGACGATCGCCTTCTACATGCTCGATCCGGCCGGCGACATCTACGACGTCTACCGGATCGAGAAGCTGGCGGGCGAGGAGCGCATCAGTCTGAGGACCGGCTGCTTCTGCAATCCCGGCGATGGCGAGATCGCCCACCGGATCACACGCGACGAGATGGCGGAGTGCTTCGAGGACTCCGTCCCGGTGACACTCGCAGGATGCCAGCGTCTCATCGAGGACGCGACGGGCAAGGTGCCCAACACGATCCGCATCTCACTCGGCATCGCGACGACGTTCGGGGACGTGTGGCGCTTCATGCGGTTCGCGACATCGCTCGCGGACAGACCCGCAGCATACGTTGCCGAGCCGCACGACGAGCCGGGTCCCCCGGCGCTAGACTGACACGTCCGCAGCAACCACCGCAGCACGAGGAGCCCACCTGTATGTTCGGATTCGGCGTCAAGACGATCACGGTCGAGCAGCTCGCCGATCGGCTCAAGGCCGGCAGACCGGTGCTTCTCGACGTACGCGAGCCATCCGAGTTCGCCTCCGGGCACGTTCGGGGCGCGCGCAACGTCCCGATGAGCAGGCTCGCGGCCGAGGTCTCCCGCCTCGACCCCGACGCCGAGACGCTGATCATCTGCCAGAGCGGCCATCGCAGCGCAGCCGCGGCCAAGCAGCTGAAACGGGCCGGCTTCACGGACGCGCACAGCGTCAAGGGCGGCACAGGAGCATGGCAGGGGAAACTCAAGCGGTAGGACGCGAACGAGTGGAACCCGTCAGCGAGTCTCCGACTCCGAGACC
>PKWR01000141.1:12184-17544 GCA_003133285.1 Coriobacteriia bacterium | reverse complement strand
AGAGCGCGACGAGCGCTCCCGCCAGCAGCAGCCCCTCAGGGACGATGAGCGTCCACTCTTCCATGTCAGGCGGCCCCGCCCACGAGCGCGACCAGGGCCTTCACGGCCGGATCGACGAAGCCGAGCAGCGACGACCACGACACGCCCACGACGAGCGTGAAGGCGACCAGCGGTGCGAGCACGGCGAGCTCGCGGGGGGACGCCGACCGCGGCGATCACCGTGATCCAGTGCGGGATGACCGCGCTCTGCCAGGAGCCGATCAGCGACAGGAACTCGCCGACGAACCCGGACAGCCCGGGCAGTCCGAGCGAGGCGAACGACGCGAACGCGAGCAGCCCGCCCATGACCGGCATGGCCGACGACAGCCCGGAGATGTCCGCGATCTGCCGCGTGTGCGTCCGGTCGTAGACCATCCCGACGATCAGGAACAGCATGCCGGTCACGATGCCGTGGCTGAACATGACCGCCACCGCGCCGTTGAGGCCGGCCGTCGTGAGCGAGAAGATGCCGAGCATCACGAAGCCCATGTGCGAGACCGACGAGTACGCGACCAGCTTCTTGAGGTCGGTCTGCGCGAAGGCGACCGCCGCGCCGTAGACGATCGAGATGACCGCCAGCACGGCGATCCACGGCGCCCACATGCGCGCGGCGTCCGGCAGCATCGGCAGCGACACGCGGATGAACCCGTAGGTGCCCATCTTGAGCAGGATGCCCGCGAGCAGCACCGACGCGGCCGTCGGGGCCTCGGTGTGGGCGTCGGGAAGCCAGGTGTGCAGCGGGAACAGCGGCACCTTCACGGCGAACCCGAGGAAGAACGCGAGGAAGACCCAGTTCTGGAAGGCGAGCCCGAACGCGCCTCCCCCGCCGGCCCTGGCCAGGGCCACCATGTCGAAGGTCCCGGTGTTGAGGTAGAGCGCGATCATGCCGACGAGCATGAAGACCGAGCCCGCCAGCGTGTAGATGAAGAACTTCACCGACGCGTACTCGCGCCGCGCGCCGCCCCACATGCCGATCAGGAAGAACATCGGGACCAGGACGAGCTCCCAGAACATGTAGAAGAGCACGAAGTCGAGGGCGACGAACACGCCGTTCATGCCGACCTGCAGCAGGAGCAGCATCGCGAAGTAGGCCGGTGCGCGGTCGGTGATCTTCCAGGAGGCGATGACCGCGAGCAGCCCCAGCAGCGACGACAGCGCGAGCATCGTGATCGAGATGCCGTCGACGCCGAGGTGGTAGTGGATGCCCGCCTGCGGCACCCACACCGCGTCGGTCACGAACTGCATGCCGGACGAGGTCCGGTCGAAGGCCACGACGATCCACGCGGTGAGCGCCAGCCCGACGCCGCTCGTGATCGCGGCGACCCACTTCGCGACCTCCGGACGGCCCTTCGGCACGAGCGCGGCGACAACGGCGCCCGCCAGCGGCAGGAAGATGACTACGGACAGCAGACCGGACATGCCCACTTAGGCCCCTCTCACAACGATGGCGCCGACCACGATCAGTGCGACGAGCGCGAGGCCTGAGGCCGCCGCCACTCCGATGTACGGTACGAGCACGGCCAACGTGATCATGGCGAGCAGCCCCGCGTAGCCGAGGCGCTGGTATCCCTGGACGCGTCCGGCCTGCATGGTGCGCATCCGGTCGCCCGCGCGCTTCACCAGCGCGCCGACCCCGTTCACGGCGCCGTCGACGACGCTGCCGTCGAACTCCCACATCGCCCGCGACGATGCCGACCACGCCCGCGCGGCCCCGTTCACGACGCCGTCGATGGCGCTCGTGTCGAAGCGGGCCAGCACGCCGGCCAGCCACCCAAAGGCCGCGACCAGACCGCGGTTGTAGGTGAGGTCGAAGTAGAAGCCGTTGTCGACGACGGCCGTGACGCGCGGGAAGCGGCGGCGCAGCTCCTGCGTGTCGACGCCGCCGAACGCGTAGATCCAGACACCGACCCCGATCCCCGCGGTGGCCGCGAGCGAGCCGACGATGGCCATCCCCAGGTCGGGCCAGCCCTTCACCTCTCCGAGGAACCCGGCGAATGCCGGCGACGCGAAGCCGATCACCGCCGTGATGCCCGCGAGCACGGCCATCGGAACGATCATGTCGAGGTGCGTCTCACGCGCCAGCGAGCACGCGCGGCCGGCGAACACGCGGATGGCCACGCGCGTCATGTAGAAGGCGGTGATCGCGGCGACCACGAGCGCCACGACGAGTGTGGCCAGCGAGTACCACGTGCCCTGGGTCCACAGCGTCATGAGGATGTCGTCCTTGCTCCAGAACCCGGAGAAGGGGAAGACGCCGGAGAGCGCGAGCGCGCCGAACAGGAACGTGCCGGTCGTCCACGGCATCGTCTTGCCCAGGCCGCCCATCTCGCGGATGTCCTGGGTGTGGGTCGCGTGGATGATCACGCCGGCGCCGAGGAAGAGCAGCGACTTGAAGAACGCGTGCGTGGTGAGGTGGAAGAGTGCCGCCACCTCGCTGCCCGCGCCGAGAGCGATGAACATGTAGCCGAGCTGGCTGATCGTCGAGTACGCCAGCACCTTCTTGATGTCGTACTGCACCATGGCGAGGATGCCGCCCACGGCGGACGTGGAGGCCCCGACGAACATCACGAACACCAGCACCCACGGTGCGGCGGCGTGGAAGAGCGGCAGCGCGCGGGCCACGAGGTAGACGCCGGCCGCGACCATCGTCGCGGCGTGGATGAGCGCCGAGGCGGGCGTGGGGCCCGCCATCGCGTCGGGGAGCCACACGTGCAGCGGCACCTGCGCGGACTTGCCCATCGCACCGGCGAGCAGGCCGAGTGAGACCAGCGTCGCCGCGCCGACGGTCCACGCCGTGTTCTGCAGGACCACCGTGAAGTCGAAGGAGTGGGCGTAGGACCACATCGCCGCGAGGCCGATGGCGAAGCCGACGTCACCGACGCGCGTGGTCAAGAACGCCTTGATCGAGGCCCGGCGCGGCGCGTCCTGCTCGTGCCAGAAGCCGATGAGCAGGTAGCTGCACAGGCCCATGACCTCCCAGGACATGTAGAGCAGCAGGAAGTCGCCCGCGAGCACGAGCAGCAGCATCGCGGCCGAGAACAGCGCCAGCACGGCGAAGTACCAGCCCTGGCGCGCGTCGCGGTGCATGTAGCCGAGCGAGTAGACCTGGACGCACACGCCGACGACCGTGACGACGAGCAGCATCACGGCGGTGACCGGGTCCAGCCGCATCCCCACCGACAGAGGCGCGCCGCCCAGGGTGGTCAGCAGGGTCGAGGCGCGCCACACGGGCTCCTGGGCGCCTCCCGGCCACGTCTTGGCGAACGCCGCGAAGGAGAGCAGAAGCGAACCCGACATCGCCGCGAGCGGCAGCCAGCGTGCGGCCGTGCGCGCGCGGCGCGACATCGGCACCATCACCGCGAACGCGAGGGCCGGAAGCAGCGGTATGAGGACGATCCACATCACCGCGTCAGCCCTTCAGCCGGTCGATACGGTCGAGCTCGACGGTCTTGCGCAGGCGGTAGAGCGCGAGCACGAGCGCCAGCCCCAGCCCGATCTCGGCCGCGGCCACGACGATGTTGAACGCAGCTGCGAACTGGCCCGCCATCGACGCCGGCGTCATGAAGCGCGAGATGGCCACCAGATTGAGGTTGACGGCGTTGGTCATGAGTTCGAGCGACATGAGCACCATCACGGCGCTCTTCTTCGTGAGCGCGCCGAACAGCCCGATGCAGAAGAGCACCCCGGCAAGCGCCATGAACGCGGTCGGCCCGACGGTCACCGGTCATCGCCCCCCGCCCACCACACGGCGCCCACGAGCGCGATGAGGAGCACCACCGATGCGATCTCGAACGGCAGGGCGCGCTCGGTGAACAGCGCGCGCCCGAACTCCGCCACGCCGGGCGTGACGGCGGGCGCGACCACCGCCGGCGGCACGAACGACGCGATGGCCGCGCCGACCGCGACGAACACGCCGAGCGCGATCAGGCCGGCGGACCACGAGAGGTCGAGCGAGCGCTCCGCGTCCTCGCGGCGGCGCAGGGTCAGCATCACGGTGAACAGCACGAGCACGGAGACCGCGCCGGCGTAGACCATCATCTGGATCAGGGCGAGGAAGCCCGCGGACAGCAGCATGAACAGGCCGGCGACGGCCATCATGACCTCGAGCAGCCAGAACGCGGCGTGCACGACGTTGCGCGTGAGCACCATCATCGCCCCGCCGCCGACGGCGAGGGCCGCGAGTATCACGAAGGGCACGACCGCCACCGAATCAGGCATCGTCGCCTCCCTTCGCGCGCCGCGCCGACGCGGCGTCCACGTCGCGCAGCAGCACGCGCACCAGGTCGTGGGGGTCGCGCGTGGCGAGCTCGTACTCGTGGCTCATCTCGATGGCGTCGAACGGGCAGGCCTCGACGCACAGGCCGCACATCATGCAGGCGCCCACCTCGTAGACGTAGCGGTCGATGTGCTTGCCGCCCTCCGCGGTCCTGGACACCTCGAGGTTCAGCACGTGGTCGGGGCACTCGTTGACGCAGATGAGGCAGGCCGTGCACTTCGGCGCGCCCTCCTCGTCGTACCGCGGCGCGACGGCCCACCGTGCGCGCTCGGGCAGCGCGAGCTTCTGCTCCGGATACATGACCGTGATCGGCCCGCGGAACATGTTGCGCATCGTGATGGCCATGCCCTTGAGGATCCCGGAGCCCCACATCAGCGGCTCGCCGCCATCGCGACGACGGGCCACAGGCGCTGGACGCACGCCCACACGACGACCCACGCGAGCGAGACCGGGATGAGCACCTTCCAGCAGAACGACAGCATCTGGTCGACGCGGAAGCGGGGCAGCGAGCCGCGCGCCCACATCATCACGAAGATGCCGGTGTAGGTCTTGGCGATGAACACGAACGGGGCCAGCCACGCCGGCGTCGCCACCCACGGGAGCTGCCACCCGCCGAAGAACAGCATCGTGCCGATCGCCGAGACGACGAACGTGTTCGAGAACTCGGCGAGGTACATGAAGCCGAAGCGCATGCCGCCGTACTCGTTCGCGAACCCGGTGATCAGCTCGGACTCGGCCTCGGACATGTCGAACGGCGTCTGCTGCGTCTCGGCCTGCGAAGAGATCGCGTAGACCACGAAGGCGAGCAGCTGCGGCAGCACGAACCAGCGCGGGATGAAGCCGAGCCACACGCCCGACTGCGCCGCGACGATCTTCACGGGGTCCATCGAGCCGGCCATCATGACGGGCCCCAGCGCGGAGAGCAGCAGCGGGATCTCATAGGCGATCTGCTGGCCGGCGGCGCGCATGCCGCCGATCAGCGACCACTTCGAGTTCGACGCCCAGCCGGCCATGAGCACGCCCAGCGGCACGAGCGAGGTCAGCG
>PKWR01000141.1:6760-12092 GCA_003133285.1 Coriobacteriia bacterium | reverse complement strand
GCGCAGGTGCAGGTGGCCGAGCACCTTGCGCAGCATGTAGATGAGCATGACGCCGTTGACGAGCAGCAGCACCAGCATGGCCCCGAAGCGCGCGAGTATGCCCAGTGCCATGCTCATCGGTCGATCTCCCCGAGGACGATGTCGAGCGAGCCGAGCGTGACGATGGCGTCGGCGATGAGCCCGCCGGCGAGCGCCTCGTCGACGACCGCGAGGTTGAAGTACGCGGGCGAGCGCAGACGCATGCGGTACGGGGTGAACCCGCCGTCCGAGACGAGGTGGATCCCGAGCTCGCCGCGCGGCGACTCGACCGCGGCATACGACTCCCCCGCCGGGACCTTCAGCACGCGCGAGCGCTTGCCCGAAGGCTCGCCCTCGGGCATCCCGTCGATCAGCTGGCGGATCAGGCGGATGCACTGCCGCATCTCGCCGACGCGCACGTCGTAGCGGTCCATGTTGTCGCCGCGGACGCCGAGCGGCACCTCGAAGTCGAGCTCGGGGTAGGCGCAGTAGGGCACGTCGCGGCGCAGGTCGTAGTCGACGCCCGAGGCGCGCAGGCAGCCGCCGGTCATCCCGAACGCCAGCGCGGTCGCGCGGTCGATGACCCCGGTGCCCTTCATGCGCAGCCGGAAGATCTCGTTGCCGCCGAGCAGCGCGTCGTTCTCGTCGAGATAGGTGTCGGCGACGTCGAGCCACGCGCGGATCTTGGCGTCCACGCCCGTAGGAAGGTCGGCGGCCACGCCGCCGGGACGCACGTAGTTGAACATCATGCGCGAGCCCGTGATCGCCTCGATGATGTCGAGCAGCATCTCGCGGTCCCGCATGATGTAGAGGAACGGCGCCATCGCGCCGGCGTCCATGCCGAACGTGCCCAGCCACACCAGGTGGCTCGCGTAGCGGTTGAGCTCCATGAGCAGCGCGCGGAGCCACGACGCCTTGCGCGGCACCTCGATGCCGGCGAGCTTCTCGACCGTGAGGGCCCACGCGGTCTCGGAGTGGAGCCCCGAGATGTAGTCGGCGCGGTCGAGCAGCGTCGGCACCTGGTGGTAGCGCCGGGACTCGGCGAGCTTCTCGATGCCGCGGTGCAGGTAGCCCAGCGACGCCTCGGCGGCGATGACCTCCTCGCCATCGAGCTCCACGAGGATGTGGAGCACGCCGTGCGTTGAGGGGTGCTGTGGGCCCATGTTGAGCACGAGGTGCTCGGTCGCCAGCTCGTCGACGCCGCGCGGGATGCAGCGCAGGCCGCAGGGAAGCGGCCCGGGGAAGGTCGTGCCCTCGGCGGTGATCGGCATGGTGACGCGCGGCTCGTCGGTCACGAGGGTCGGCGCACCTCCTCGGCCGTCCGGATGAGGACCGACTTGCGCAGGAAGGGCTCGGCGCCGTCGGAGGTCAACAGGCGCTTCGGGTTCGGGTGGCCCGTGAAGGTCATCCCGAGCAGCTCCGCCGCCTCGCGCTCCGGGTAGAGCGCCGCGGGGTGGATGTGCCACACGCTGGGGGCCGCGCCGTCGTAGTCGACGAGCGCCTTGAGGTAGAGGTCGGCGTGCTCGGCGAACGCGCGCACGTGCCACGTGACCTCGATCCGCTCACCGGTGTCGGTGGCGAACAGGTCGACGAGGAAGTCGTAGCCGGACTCGTAGAGCGCGGCGAGCGCGTCGGCGATCCGGTCGGCGTCGAGGCGCACGACCTCGCCGAGCGCCTCGGTCGAGGCCTCGAACGGGATCCCGCAGGCGCGGAGGATATCAGCGGGCTGAGTCGCGGGCATCGAGCCGCTCCTGGGTCTTCGCACGGATCTTGTCCTGCAGCTGCATGAAGGCGTACTGCATCGACTCGGGGCGCGGCGGGCAGCCGGGCACCCACACGTCGACGGGGACGATCGTGTCCACGCCGAGCACCACGTTCGGATACTCCCGGAACGGGCCGCCCGTGGACGCGCACGCGCCCATGGCGATGACCCACTTGGGCTCGGGCATCTGGTCGTAGAGGCGGCGCAGCACCGGCGCCATCTTCTTGTTCACGGTGCCGGCGACGATCATCACGTCGGTCTGGCGCGGGCTGCCGCGATGGAAGATGCCGAAGCGGTCGTAGTCGAACCGCGGGCCGCCGGCGCTCATCAGGCCCTCGATGGCGCAGCACGCGATCCCGAAGCTGAGGTAGAACAGCGAGTTGGAGCGCGCCAAGTCGAACAGCTGCTCGCTGCGGATGAAGACGACGGAGTGCTCGCCGGCGATGCGGTCTAGCGCCATTGGAGCGCCCCCTCTTTCCACGCGTAGGCCAGACCCAGCGCGAGGATCGCGAGGAACACGACCATCTCGCCCAACACGAACAGAGGCAGCGCGTCCAGCGTGACGGCCCACGGGTAGAGGAACGCGGTCTCGACGTCGAAGAGCACGAAGAGCAGCGCGTAGACGTAGTAGCCGATCTTGAGCTGCACCCAGGGGGGTCCGACGGGCTCGACGCCGCACTCGTAGATCTCGGACTTCACCCGTTCGGGCTTGCGGTGCTGCAGGAGGCGCGACATGCCGAGCGTCACGCCTACGAAGGCGATGCCGCCGATGAGGAACCACGCTATGACGCTGTAGTCGAACGCGTACGACGGTTCCATGCGACCCGATCCACCGTCCCGGCTTCGTCACTGCAGGATACGCCCGACCCGCTCCCAAGATACGCGAACGCCCTTGCGCGGGGACCGTTCGAGCAGGGCCGCGAGGGCGGGAGGTCGGGGAAGCGTATCACCGCCCCGAAATCGGGGCAAGTGCCGCGTCAGTATACCCCATGGGGTATGCGCGGACGAAGAGCGGGGCTCAGTCCCGCGGGTCCGGCCGCAGCAGCTCCCAGTACTGGGACACCCTCGCCAGTATCGCCTGCTGCAGTTGCGGCACGAGGAACGTGTACGCCTTGTGGGAAGCGACGATCTCGTCGATGCGGTCCGCGAGGTCGTGATCGCCGATTGTGTCCCGCGTCCACTGCGCCAGCCGCGCGGGATCCACGAAGTGGACGCCCACGTCGGGGTCGCCCGCGTCGGCATCATAGGGAGTGAGGAACTCCGCGACCTCGAGCAGGCTCGTCAGACCACGCTTGGGATTGGCCGTGGACAGGAGCTCGGAGGCCTCCAGGGCCTGGAAGATCCCGACGTCCCGCATCCACAGGGCCGCGTCCTCGCGGGACGGGACGCTCAGTGGTTCCATGACACCTTCCCTCGCTTCACGTCGCCGATGCTACAACCACGACCATACCCCCGGCACCTTCCTCACGCGCGCCTGAGAATCAGAAGCTCACGGAACGTCTCGTCGGTGAGCAACTCGGCCTCGTCCGGACGCTCGAGGCATAGCCCACGGCACCTCACCCCATGGTGATGCGCGACTCTAGCGCGAACGCGGACGATACGGGCCGCGAGAGTCGCGAGCCATCGCGCCCATGGCCTCGGTGACGAGCTCCGGATGAGCGAACAGCAGACGCATGAAGTTGTCCGCGATGCGGGTCTGCAGCTCCCCACCGCGCTCCCAGCGGCCCACCGTCCCAGCCGAGACCCCCAGCTGACTCTCCAGGACCGTCTGGGTGATCCCGATGGCGAGTCGCATCTCCCGAATCTCTGACGACGACAGCCGGCCGAGCCCTGCGCGCGCAGCCTCGACTCCGGCCCGCTGGATCGGATCCATCTGCGCGGCATCGATGAAGCCCTCGCCACACGCATCGCAGCGCTCGTACTCGAAGCCCTCAACGGCGAACGTGCCTTCCCGGAACTCCCTCTGGAGTGGCGCGGAACTCAACCGGACGGCGCGCGCGCCGCAGACATCGCACGCGGCAGGATATTTCCGACGACTCACTCCGACCACCTCCGCATCAGTGCTCTTCGCCGTCACCACAGAAGGACAGAACGCGATAGCGCTTTCCGTCCTCCTGAAGCGTGAACTTCACGTACAGCCGCTCCCCGCGAAACACCGGCTTGTAGATGTCGAGCCACGCCCGGGGCCGCGTCAGATGTCGCTGCGACTTGTGGAAGTCCGCCGGCGTCAGCGACGCCACACACGACTCGATGGTGCTCCTGCTCCAGCCCCGGCGATCCAGGTGGATCGACACGCGCGTGGTGACCTGGAAGTGACCGTCCGAGAACGCGCGCTGCACGATGACGAGATCGTACGCCGGTCTGCTCGACTCCTCGGGTCCGTCGTACACGAGTCTCCCCTCCGCTTGGTTCGTGCGAGAGGGGCTCGCGTGCAGAATGTAGCACCGTGCACTATTTCATGCAAGCCGGCATGCGGGGGGCCGGTCAGACCCTACCCTGTCCATCCCCGCTGCTCGATCACGGCGAGGGCGGCGTCGCGCTGAAGCATCCAAGCGTCGGCGGGTCGCTCCAGGAATCTCTCGACATCCGCCGGCACGTCGTCCCACGAAGCGGACTCGAGCCGCCGTGCCAAGGCACGCTTCCACGACCCCGGCTCTGACGCGAGGTCGGCCATCCCCGCCTGACGCAGGGCGCCCGCCAGCAAGACCTCGTTGGGCTCCGGCCAACTCGGGTCGCTCAGGTACCACACGAGGTCGTAGACGTCGCGGCCCTTGAGCCACTCCCGGCACAACAGCGCAGCGACCTTGCCCGCGATGAGCGACGGCTTGTCGTGGTGCGCCAGACGCAGCGTCACGAAGCGGCGCACGGTGGTCACCTCGAGTCCCGCCCCGGCGGGAGGCCGCGTGTCGACCTCCAGCTTCACCGAGAAGACCTTGCCGGGATGGGGGCTGAGGCCCATCTCGTGCTCGAGCCCGGGGAACCGGATGAACGCCTTGTTGACCGTGGTCTTCGTGGCGATCTTCGCCTCGGCGCGGTAGCCTTCCCGCTCGAACCGCCCGCGCGCCGACTCGATCAGGTGGGCGAAGTCGAAGCCGGCCGACGGGTCTTCGAGCGCGAAGTCGAGGGCCTCGGAGAAGCGCGGCAGGCGGTAGAGGAAGCGCAGCGACGTCCCGCCCATGAACGCGATCGAGGTCCAGGCGCCGTCCTCCTGCAGGCTCTGGAGGATCCGCGCCTGCAGGTACTCCCGCATCGCATTGACCGCGCCCGCCGGCGCGGAGTCGCGGGTGATCTCGCGCAGATACTCCTTCACAGGTCCTCGTACTCCTCCCCCTCTGCCGCGGCGAGCGCCATGACGTTGCGCGCGAACCGCGCCATCTTCGCGCCGCCGAAGCGCTGCGCCATGGCACCCAAGCGAGACAGATCGATCGAGTCGAGATGCTGGAGGCGCAGCTCGCGGGTGAACGCGGGATCGTCCGACCGGCTGCGCAGGTAGCCCAGGTCGAGCAGCGCCTTCTCGGGCGTGGCGACGAACGCCGTGCGCCCGCCCCCGAC
>PKWR01000141.1:267-6679 GCA_003133285.1 Coriobacteriia bacterium | reverse complement strand
GCGTAGAGACCACGCCTGAGCTGGACGACCGTGCCGTCGGCCGTCCAGCGGGACAGCTGCTTGCGGACGTCCTGGACTCCGACCCCGGGGGACAGGAGCAGGCCGCTCGTGAAGAACGGCTCGCGACCAACGGCCTGCAACATCGTCAGACGTTTCATAGCGACAAGTTACCATGTTTGGGTACTTGTTGCCACCCCGTTAGAAGCATCGTGAGCCCGCCCCTACCGGGGTCGCGCACCCACGAGCTGATGGACCCGCTGATGCGAGAGACCCAGAACGTCCCCCGCGTCGTCCGGCGGGCCTGCCGGCAGGTCGCGTGCATGTTCTTGCTGCATGAGCCTCGAACCTCCTGCGATCCGGAGGGAGACTCCTTGAGGGTGAGGTCACGCTACCACGCGGATGTGACGCGGGAGCGAGCGCACGGCGGGCCGAGGGTCAGGGCCTGCGCAGGGCATCGGCGATCGTCGCGATGCCGAGGAACATGCGGCCGACCTTTCCGTCGGCAACGCTCGGCAGGACCTGGACGAACCCGTACCGCTCATAGAATCCGATGACCGCCGGCTTCGCGTCCACCAGAGCACCGACGCAGCCCACCCGATCTCGAGCGACCAGGGCCTCATCGAGAGCGAAAAGGAGAAGTCCGCGGCCGAGTCCTAGCCGTCGGCAACGCTCGTCGACTGCGAGTCGAGCGATGAGCAGAGCGGGAAGCGGATAGCGCGGCAGATCGGCGATCACGCGAGCGTCCAAGCCGAGTTCGTCGGCCCGCACGCCCGCCGCGGCAAGCGTCACGTAGCCGCCGATGCCCACCTCACGGTCCTCCACCACGTACGTAGCACCGATAACCCGCGGCGGCGTTGGCCATCGCGTGGTGACGCAGGTATGCATCCAGTTCGCGAACGCCGCAGGAGAAGGAAAAGGGGTCGTCACTCTCCGCAAGCGGCCTAATCACCGTCGGCGGCCATCAGGTCCTTCAGGGCCCTGGCGGCCGGTCGCGGGTACCGGACCTGGTCGACGACATCGGCGAACGATTCGGGAGTCAAGACGACCTGCTCGCCGGGCCACACCAGCATGTCGACGGCGTTCTTGTGCTGCCGCGTGGCGCGGATCTTGGCGAGCCGCTCCTGCACCGCAGTGTCATCCCGTGCGGCGTCGAGCAGATCATCGAGCAGCTGCATCTCTTCGATGGAAACCAAGGCGGCGATCGGCCGCTGGTGCCGCTCGATCACGACCCGCCCTTTCGCGACCCCGACGAGATTGATGAGTTCCGAGAAGCGCGTTCGCGCCTCCGATGCCGTGACTGCGGTCATGGCGATCACCTCCGCGTCAGATTCTACACGAATCGTACGATACGTGCAATACGTACGCGCGGTCTACCCGGGGCCTGGGCTTCGCCGACCATTCGCTCCGGACCCATCCTCGGTGCGCACCTCAGCCGCCTATCGCTCGGCCGCCTTCGTCTGCGACGAGGCGACCAACGCCGCGAGCAGTTCGTTCGGGTCGAAGACCGGGATCGTGGCGCCGTCGAAGTCCTTGCCGTTGCGGGTGACGATCGCCGCAACCGAATCTGCGCGACCCGCCTCGTGCAAGACCGCATCCTCGTAGTCGGCGAACCCGGCGTCGAGCGCACTCACCAGGACACCGCGATCGACGCAGGCGACGTCGAATATCGCCAACAGTTCGCGTCCGCTCTCTCGCAGTCAGGGCTGCCTGGGAGCGAGCGCGATGCTGATCCTCATGCCGACAGCGGATGCTGCCCGTTCGAGGGTCGATAGCGTCACCGATCGGTTGGTCGGGTCTAGAAGGCGATCGACAGCCGGTCTGCTGGTTCCCATCCGAGAAGCCATCTCCGACTTCGTCAATCTGCAGCGGCGCATCTCCAGAGCGATCTGGTGGGCGATCAGGCGTTTGGCAGCGGTCGCCTCGGACGACTCGAGCAGACCCTCGTCACGGAGGTACTCGTCGAAGTCGCTGCCGAGATGCTCGATGTTCACCCGGTCACCCCTCCGTGAGATTCGCCAGGCGCCTGCGCACGATCGCGAGATCCCCGGCGTCGATCTTGCGCGACTTCTTCACCAAGCCATGGAGCAGGACCATGACCCCGCCGGACACGCTGAACAGCACCCGTGCGGTACCGTCACCGATGTGCGACCGGACTTCCCACAACCCCGGTTCGAGCTTCCGTATCAACGGCATGCCGAGCGGCCATCCGTACTGCGCGGTCTTGATGTCCTCCCCGATCGCCCTGCGATCTGCGGGGTCACGCTCCCGGAGCCATTCGCGAACGGGTTCATGCCCGGTCAACGTCCGATAGAAGACCACCCGCGGTACCGGCGCCGAGCCGGCGGCCGTCTCTTGTGTCATGAGAAGAGTGCACCATTAATGGTACAGTCGTCAATACGTACGTGCGCCACTCGCGCACGTCGATGCCCCTCTGCGACCACCTGAGACCCCCTCTCAGCCCGGACTAAGGCTAGCGGCCGCTCCTTACCGATTCCCGACCCTTCCGCGCGCCCCCGGCTAGTACGCGCCCTCCGGCAGCAGGACCGCCGGCACCGTGCGCATCAGCAGCGCCATGTCGAAACCCACCGACCAGTTCTCGATGTAGAGAAGGTCGAGGCGGGTCACGCGCGGGACGGGGACCTGCGCGTCATCGCATGGGACGCCGGTGCGTCCCTAGCCGCGCCCGTACCCGTCGGGGTGCGCGCTGTGCCATCTCCACGCGTCCCCGACGATGACGCGCAGGTCGTCGCGCTCCGGCTCCCAGCCGAGTTCCGCTGCAGCGCGCGCGTTGGAGGCCACGAGCCGCGCCGGATCGCCGGGGCGGCGCGGACCGATGACGATCCCCACCTGCCGGCCGGTGACCTCGGCGCACGTGCGCACGACCTCGAGGTTGGAGAACCCCTGCCCGTTGCCGAGGTTCCACACCCCGCCGTCGCCGCCCGCACCGAGGCGCTCCAGCGCCATGCGGTGGGCGCGCGCCAGGTCCCACACGTGGATGTAGTCGCGGACGCACGTACCGTCGGGCGTGGGATAGTCCCCGCCGAAGACCTCGAAGGTCGCCTGCCCCGACGCCACCGCGCACAGCATGCGCGGGATGAGATGGGTCTCGGGATCGTGCGCCTCCCCCATGTCTCCGCCCGGCCATGCGCCCGCGACGTTGAAGTAGCGGAAGCGCACCGAGCGCAGACCGTGCGCGGAACCCGCCTCATCCAGGGCACGCTCGAACGCCAGCTTGGTCTTCCCGTAGGCGTTGACGGGAAGCGTGGGCGCGTCCTCCCCGACCGGCACGCTCGCCGGCTCGCCGTAGACCGCGGCCGTCGACGAGAAGACGAGCGCGTCCACCCCGTGGTCGGCCATGGCCGCCAGCATCCGCAGCGGGCGCGAGACGTTGTAGTCGAAGTAGCGGTCGGGTTCGGCCTGGCCCTCGCCCACCTCGATCAGCCCCGCCAGGTGCATCACCGCGTCGCAACCGGGCAGCACGGCGTCGAGCGCCGCACGATCGCCGACGTCGCCCACCACGAGGGCCGCACGCTCGTCGACGGCCTCGCGGTGGCCCCGCTCGAGCGAGTCGAGGACGGTGACCTCGTGTCCCGCGTCGAGCAGCATGCGCGTCGTGACCGAGCCGATGTACCCCGCTCCCCCTGTCACCAGGATCCGCATCGCTACTCCCCGGCCTCGATGGTCTTGCCGATCGTGTAGGCCTTGCCGATGAACGCGCCGATGCCGTAGTAGGCGCCGGGATCCATCGCGAAGAGGATGGGCTTGAGACGGGCGAGGTCGATCCGGCCGTCGGCGCCCAGCATCGACTCGTCGACCTTCACGTCCTTGATCTCGCCGATGAACTGCGTGTGCAGCCCGAGCTCGTGGACAGCCACGACCTCACACTCGAGCACGAGCGAGAACTCGTCGACGTACGGCGCGTCCACGAGCTCGCTGCGCACGGGGGTCAGGCCGGTCTCGGCGAACTTGTCGTGGTCGCGTCCCGAGGCGATGCCGAAGTAGTCGGCCTCGACGGCGTTCTCCTCGCCCGGCAGGCTGATCGTGAAGGCGCGGCGCGCCATGAGGTTGCCGTGGGATGCGGTCGCGGCCCGCAGCGAGATCGACACGCACGGCGGCTTCGAGCAGGCGATGCCGCCCCAGGCGGCGGTCATGGCGTTGGCGACGCCGCCGGCGCCGTAGGTCCCGACGACCAGCACGGGCGTCGGGTACAGCAGCGTCTTCGCGCCGAGCGACTTCTTCACGGTGGTACCTCTGTTCGTCTCGTCAGGCGGTCCGCATCGCGGTCGCCCCCGACACGATAGCGCACCCGGGTCAGGCCCCGGCACGCGAAGCCACACGCGCTAGGGTCGCGCTATCCGCACGCTCTCCAGCGTCAGCCCCGGGTCCCCGCCGACCGAGCTCATCGTGAGCGTGAGCGAGCTCCCGTCGGCAAAGACCAGCTTCTCGCTGTCGACGATCCCGCCGGACATGGTCTGGCTCGCCGTGAACTTCAGGCCGGGGTCGGCGTTCGCCGCTGCGGCGATGCGGTCCCACAGGTAGGTGGCGGTGTCCTCGGGATTCGGGGTGAACACGGTCTCCCCGATCGCGGGGCGTGCGGCGGTATAGAGCGTGTCCGCCTTGCTGGTGCCCTTCCCCGGCGCCGGCCCAAAGGAGATCTCGTTTCCCGGGACGAGCATCCACAGCCCCGCGAGCAGGACGAGCACGCCGACGACGGCGAGCGTCGCCTTGAAGACCGGACGCATCCTGAGCAGCAGTCCCGCCGCGGCCAGCAACGCCCCCGCGATGATGACGATCCAGGTCGTCACAGTGGTCTCGCCCCCTCGCGCTCGCTTCAGCCGGCTCCCGCAGCCGTGCCCCTACAGACTAGACCAGCCCGGGCGTCCCCGCGCAAGCGGAAGGACCCGGGGCTGTGATGCCTCCGGGTCCTTCCTTCACGCCGATCATCCGATGAAGCGGACACGGCCTACTGATTGCGATACGTGTAGGGCGTGAACCCTTGGGCCTTGGTAGCGCCGATCCTCACACCCAGGGCGTATCCCTCGCCCAGCGAGTAGATCATGATGTCGCCCTGGTAGACGAAGGTCCCAGCCGGGTACGTGGCGACCGTGCTCGAGTAGCCGACGTCGATCAGAGGCCCGCCCGGTCCGACGACGATGCCGGTCTTGGCGTAGTAGGCATCGAGCTGCTCGGTCGTCGGGACCGACCGTTCGAAGGTGATGGCGTAGCCTGCGTCGGCGCCGGTCCCCGAACTCGTGATCTCATTCGAAGCGCGGGTGAAGTCGATCCAGTTCCAAGCCGTCTTGTAGCGCGCGATGCTTGAAGTCGGCCACAGCGGCCACGGCGGGATATCTCCCCCCGAGGGCGGAACGGTCGTCCAGACGATCTTCTGCTTGGGCTCGATCGTCGGGAAACGCTTGAGCGCAGCGAGCGCGCCAGCGACCATCTTCTCTTGGGCCTTGGCGAAGTCCGTCTTCTTGAGATCTCGGAAGAACGTCTTGTTCGCGCCTGTGGTGGGGTTGTGTGTCACGAGCGTCTGCTCGTCGAGGGTCTTGATCTCCGAGACCTGGGTTGCACCATCCTGCGCAAGCGCGATCTTGGTGCCGTCCAGTATCTCGTATTTGATCGTATTGCCGCCGTTCGCCTGCACCTCGGGCAGCACGAGCTGGGTCCTGCTGGCGAAGTCGTACTGGAGACCGCTCGACGACTCATACCAGACGCCCTTGAGCTTCGAATATGTGACGTCCGACGCGGACTGTGTGCAACCAGCGGCGGCAAGCAGCACCAGCACGAGGACGACGGCCAACGCCAGCCTTCTGCGCAACATGGGACCCCCCAGGCTTCGACGACTACTACGCCTAACATTAGCACCGTATGCCCGTACATACATCTGCAGAAACGAGTGGGGCCCCCGGCTGATGCCGGGGGCCCCACGGCTACCTCGTACCTCTCGGAGAACCGTGGCTCAGACGAGAGTCTACCGAGCCAGACTAGAACGGCCAAGCGGCCATGGTGTTGTCCTTGAGCTTGCCCGCGTCAGCACCGCTGGCACCTACCAACATACTCGCGCCCTTGTTGGTGGAGTCGTCGAACAGGTAGATGCCGGTGTTGTCGACCGCAAGTTTCAAGTTAGTGTTCTGGCTGTAGATCATCCAGCCGGTCTGCACTCCGCCCGTCATGATCGGAGTCAGACCGGGGCCGGTGTCACCCTTGGCGCCGGTGTCGCCCTTGGCACCCGTGGGGCCTGCAGGACCGACAGAACCGACAGGACCGACTTCACCCTGGGGACCCTGAGCGCCGGTTTCACCCTTGGCGCCGGTGAGGCCAGTGAGGCCGATGGGGCCGATGTCACCCTTGGGACCGATCTCGCCCTGGATGCCCTGGGGACCCTGAGCGCCGGTGTCGCCCTTGACAC
>PKWR01000141.1:0-232 GCA_003133285.1 Coriobacteriia bacterium | reverse complement strand
TTTCTCCGGTGAGGCCGATGGGACCGATTTCTCCGGTGAGGCCGATGGGGCCCTGCGCGCCGGTGGCGCCGGTCGCGCCGGTGTCACCCTTGAGGCCCTGGGGGCCGATCTCGCCCTGGATGCCCTGGGCGCCGGTGGCGCCGGTGTCACCCTTGACACCCTGGTCACCCTTGTCGCCCTTGTCACCCTGGACGCCCTGGATGCCTTGGCCGCCGGTGTCACCCTTGACACC
>PKWR01000189.1:1920-11054 GCA_003133285.1 Coriobacteriia bacterium | reverse complement strand
AGTCGGTGGCGTCAGCCTCGAGGAGGAAGCGCGTGTCGCAGTACTTCGGATACCCGGTCGCCAGCGGAGTGCCGCTGATCGCCGCGTAGCTCGCCGTATTCCAGTGTGTGTCGAGCGGCGAGAGCGTCGCTCCGGTGTCGGAGACGAAGGTACGCGTCTTCGTGGAGTCGCTCGTATAGTTCGTCGAGCCCGCCACGGTGCCGTTGTGCCACGCCAGCATGTTGTCCGACACGCTCGCATTGTACGACGCGATGTTGTCGAAGATCCACTTCATCAGGCCGTTGGTGAACGCGACGTTCGTGCCCGGGCGGATGCGGACGTACCTGTCGCCGCGCGCCGGATCGCACTGCCGAGCGGTGCGAGTCAGTCGCGGGTCGACCACGATGAGCTTTGCCTTCTTGGTGCCGAAGTCGGTGCTGAACCGCGCCGCGTTGACGTGCGCCATGCACGCGGGGTGGTTCTCGGCCGGGTTGGCGCCATAGGCGAATACCAGGGAAGTGTTATCGATGTCGTTCCAGTGGTTCGTCATCGATCCTCGTCCGAATGCGCGGCCCAGACCGGCCACCGTGGACGAGTGTCATATACGGGCCTGGTGTTCGGTCAGGCTGGTCCCGAACTGAGCGACGAGCTTGCGATACGTGTAGTTCTGCTCGTTGTTCATGTGCGACGAGCCGAAGAACTGCACGTGCCGAGAGTTGCTGGCCGCGGAGAGTCCGGGGGTGACGTCGCCACGCGCGGACTTGAGCTGGGCGGCGATGTCGTCCATCGCGACGTCGAGCGGCACCGGGTTCCAGCCACCGTTGGCGAGACGCCAGTAGGCGACGCCGCCTCCGTAGGTGTAGCTCGAGGGCGTGTAAGCCGGTCCGGTCCAGCCGGTCGGAACCGCGGAGAACGTGGTGCCCGAGGGCTTGGCCTCGAACACCGGATTCACCGGGTGCGTGCCCGCGAACGCGCCGAGTCGCCGCTTGTTGTTCACGAGCTGGTATGCGCCGGCGCCCTTGGCGCACAGACCTCCGTTGTTGATCGGCGAATCGACATCGCCGTAGATGTCGTAGACCTTGCCGCTCGAACCCGCTGCAACGACCTGTCCGCAGCTCGCGGAGCAGTACGGGCACGTCGTGTGGTAGTAGGAAATCGTATCGCCTGCATCGGGCGTGATGTTCGCCATAGCCGGTGCAGGCGCAAAACCGAGCGCCCCGGCCGCAGCCGCACCCGCTACACCGACTTTCAAGAAGTCACGCCGCGAGAGCTCAAACCCCCCCGCTTGCTTGTCTTTCTGTCCCATTCTCTTCCCTCTCCTGCGAATGGACCTAGGTCGTTCCAAACTGTGTTCCCGTCACTCGGATCGGGTCCGGCCGTGGACCTCACGCTTTGCTGTGCCCCTTCTCGCGGGCCCTGGCCAACGGGTGAAAAACAAAAGACCGAGGCAGCGCACACGAATGTGCTGACTGACCTGCGGTCTCTGGATCACATTATTGAGCCTCCCCTACCCCGTGGACGCCATGCGCCGACAAAGACCCCCGTCGGGATCTTCTCCGGCACACGCCACCTTTCCAAATCCGGGAGGCGACACGGTTTCCCGCACCACCCTATTCGGCCCGACGTCCATGGCGCGACCGCTGTAGGTCTGCCGGGCTCGGAGGCGTATCTACTTTTCAACCATCCGCACGAGGTATGCCGGCCCCGATACGGACGCCACGCGGAAACGCCCGCGCAGATTCGTGGTCATCACGCTATGCGCGCGGCCCCCTGTTGTCAACCAACGGACTGCCGGACGTGAAACAGCCTGCCGATCGCCGTTCCTACCCCTTCTTCGCGAACTTGGCGAGCCATGAGGCCCGGTCGTACACATCGATGCCGAGCGCCGCGGCGAAACGCGCGAGTTCCACGTCGTCCGTGCACAGCACGCGGTAGTGCTTGGCCATCGCAAGCAGGCCCGCACGCGAGGCGGTGATCGAGAACCGGTCCTTGATCAGGCCCGCGTCCGTGTCCGAGTACGGCTCGCCGTGCAGCAGCTCGCCCAGCGCGACCCCCTCGGCGGAGCGGCCGGCATACCCGGCGGCGTCAGCCTCGGTCATCACCCAGCGCCGACGGCCTCGCGCCATCTTGGCCACCATCTCGGCCACGATCATGCCGTCGACGAAGTCGGGGGTGACCACGAACCGCGGACGGCGCCACAGCACCGGCAGAAGAAGCAGCGCGAGCGGCAGGAGCAGCAGCCACCAGGACGCGGCCGACACCTTGGTGACGCCGGGGATCTCCGCCTTGGCGTAGCCCCAGACCTGCACCTGGTTGTTGTCACGATCGGTGACGAGGATCCGGCCGTCGCTGTCGACGGTGACGTCGTTCGGGAAGTTGAACTGGCCCGGGCCGACTCCGTTCTCGCCGAAGGTCGTCAGCAAGGTCCCCTTCTGGTCGTAGATGTCGACGCGGTGCGAGAGCGCGTCCACGACATAGAGGTGTCCCTGAGCGTCGAGCGCCACGCCCCGGGGGGTGCCCGAGGTGTTGATGATCCGCACGAAGGTGCCGTCGGTCTTGAACACCTGGACACGCCGGTTGTTGCCGTCGGCCACGAACACCAACGCGCCGGCTCCCGTCCCGCTCACGGCGATCCCGTTCGGGAACAGGAAGGAACCCGGGGAGTCGCCCGCCGACACGATCTGCTCGGTGTGGCCCCACTCCGTGATGAGGCGGCCGTCGGGAGCGAAGACCAGGATGCGGTGCTTCTCGGTGTTGCCGACGTCGCTGATGTAGATGTTGCCGTCGGGGCCGAATGCGATCGCGAGCGGCGACCACGCGAACTTGGGGTCGCCGTTCGGGATGAACTTGCGGAGGTACTTGCCTGCGGCGTCGAAGATGTAGACGCCCTTGAGCCCGCGGTCCGTGACCCAGATCTCGTTGTCCTTGGAGACGGCGATGTGCACCGGGCTGTTCATCGCCGTGTTGGCGCCGTCCTTGATCGGACCGAAGTCGAACAGGTAGCCACCGTCACGCGTGTAGGCGCGCACTGTCCGCAAGGAGAAGTCGGTGACGAAGACCTTGTCGGCCACGACGCCGATGCCCGTGGGCTTCGTCATCGCCTGCGCGTCGGTGCCCGAGAACGCGAAGAGGGACTCCGGCGGCTGGAACGTCGTCTGCGTGCCGGCGACGACCTCCGGGATCGGAAGGCGACGGTTCTGGCTGTAGTAGAACGCGGCATAGCTCAGCGCCGCGAGCACCACAGCGAGCGCGATCAGCACGGCGAGCCTCCTGCGCCGGGCGCGCGCCATCGCGCCCCCGGTCGAGAAGGAGGGAGCGGGCGTGGGGTTCAGATCCTGGGGACCGTCACTTGGCATTCGAGGTCAACCTCTTGATCGCATCGGTGGCTTGGGCATCGCCCGGGACCAGCTCGAGGAGCCGCTCCCAGGCGTTCTGCGCGCGCTTGGGGTCCTTGTTGGTCTCCCACAGTTGAGCGACGAGACGCACCGCGGAGGCATTCGAGGGCTCGAGCGCCGCCGCGATCCGTGCGTCGATCAACGCGCGCTTCGGATCCGACTTCTGCAGCTCGACGGCCTGCGCGAGGCGCGTCGCCGCACTGCCGAGCAGGTCGAGCTGCTTCTGCGGCTCGGTGACTCCATCGGGAGCGCGGTCCGCGGCGATCCGGAAGAGCTCCGCTGCGCCGGCCACGTCCCCTTGCTTCAGGAGCAGCAGTCCCATGTCGTAGTTGGCCTGGGCCTCCTGGGGGTCGAACGCCAGGACGATGGTGAGCTCCTGCTGCTGCATGTCGGGCAGTCCGAGACGCTGGTAGGCCACCGACAGCATGTAGTGCACGGGAGACGAGTCGCGCTTGATCTGGATGGACTGTTTCAGGTTCGCGACCGCCTCTTCGTAGCGCTTCTCCTCGACGAAGGTGGTCCCAAGGTAGTAGTAGACGTCGGCGAGCCGCTGGTCCTGGGCCGACATGTCCTCGCCGCTGAGGAGGGGCACGAGCTTCGTCCAGTACGCTTCCGCGCTCTTCCACTCGCTGCGCTGCATCGCGACCAGCCCGAGGTCCGTCAGCGCGGCGATGTTGTCCTTCTCGAGTTGCAGCGCGGCCTCGAGCTGCGTGATGGCCTCCGACTGTTGGTCGTTGGCCATGAGCGCCTCGGCCAGGCGCACGCGCGCCATGGCGACGTTCGGGCTCTTGGTGACGATCGCCTCGAGGTTCGCGACGGCGCGCGCCCCGGGAGATTGCGTCTCGCGCAACTTCGTGTCGCTGTACACGCTCCAGCCGAGGTACGCGCCGACGCCGACCACGCAGACGGCGAGGGCCCAGGTGACGACCTTGATCCAGCGGTCGGCAGGCGTGCCGTGCTGTCCGAACGGAGACGGGGGCGCTGCGGGGTCTGCCGCGGCGTCCTGTACGGTGTCGATGACCGAATCGTTCGAAGTGCTGTCTTCCATGCATCTCGCCTTCGGTGGAGCCGGGCCGATACGTCCGGCGGACGTGCAGGTCCGGTCCCTAGAGGTTCAGATCGCTGTGGCAACGTCGACACAGCTCGTTGCCGGGATAGGGCGCGATCATCACGTTGCGGTAGTCGAGCGCCCCGTGGCATTCGTAGCACGAGCGAAGATCATGCCCTTGGTTCAGTGCCGGCGCCGTTCCGACGGCTTGGACCGCGGTGAACCCGAATCCGACGTGGCACTGCTCGCACCGGTACGGCTTCCCGCGTTTCTTCGCGACCACGAAATGGACGGCGTGGTCCGCGATGGAGGACGGCTTGATCGAGGTCGCCGGGGTCGTGGCCATCGTCGGATGGCACACGACGCAGTTCTTCAGAACGAGCTCAGCGCCCCGGAGCCCGCGGTGGTGACACTCCTCGCACGTCTGCCGGTTCGTGTGGCAGACCTTGCAGTCCTGGGCGTTCAGATCCTTCGCCAGCGGATGCGACGAGGTCCAGTCGGCGGGATGCGGCATCGGGGTCGAGTGACACTTCTCGCACGAAGCAGAGTCATGACACGAGCCGCACGCGCCCTTCTGGGCGAGGAAGTCCTTGCCGTGCTGCACCTTGAACGGCTGCAGCCGGTGGTCGGCGGGAATGACTTGCGGCCGCTTCGACCCGCCGACGGTCTTGGGCTCGCCCTGGTGGCAGGCGGTGCAGAAGTCCGACGCGTGGCACATCGCGCACTGCTCGGGCGACGTGTTCGCGGCTACCTTGTGCGTCTTCTTCACGAAGTCGACCGTGTGGTCGACCGGGCGCAGGACGAAGTCCTTGGGGTGGCAGGAGGCGCACTTGTCAGTCGCGACCAGCCCGAGTCGCGCGTGGGTGAGGCCGTGACAGGTGTAGCAGGTCGGCATCGACGGACGCTCGACCGTCTCGGGCCCATGCGGGAAGGAGCGGTGGCAGTCGACGCACTTGAACGCCTTCTGGAGGTGTGTGGCGTGCGCGAAGATCACGCGCCCCGGCACGTAGGCGTCCAGGTCCGGGTGGCACGAGACGCACTGGCCGATCGTGACCAGCCCGTCGGGGCGTACCGTGATGGCGGGCTTGCGCGGCTTCGACGGCATCAGCGGCCGGTACTCAGGCTGCGTCGCCGGCGTGTCCACGTTCTGCTTGATGTGGCACGCATCGCACCACGACGCGTCGTGGCACATGAGGCACACGTTCGAACTCGCGAGCGAGTCGATCCCGTGCTGCTTGCCCGCGTAGCCGGGGGTGTGGCCCTTGGGGACCAGCTCTGCGCGGGGCCTCGTGTGGCAGGTCGGGCACGCCGAGCGTGCGATCTCCTTGGTGCCGTGCTTGAGTCCGTGGCAGTTGAAGCACGACTGCATCGACGGCAGCACGCTGACGCCGCCCGTGTGCGGCGGCGCCCAGTGACACGCGTCGCAGCTGAGCGTCATGTGGGAGCCGTGCTGGAAGATGTGCCCCGGGCTCTTCGCCCCTGCGATCGTTGCGTGACACGGCATGCACTGCGTGCCCGACATGACCGGCGCGTTGAGATCGATCGCGGGCATGGGCGTCGTCGCGCCGATGGCGGGCGCTGCGATCACGCCCGCCATCAACACGGCGACCAGAACCAGGAATATGCGGGCCGAACGCGTCACGCAGTAGCCCTTCTACCGATCATTTCCAAGAGGGGAACACGCTTGCGCGGATCTGCGCGATCGGGTTGGCGAGGTTCATCTTCGCGCGCCCGTGGATCAGCGTGCGGTTGTCCTCGACGAACTGCTCGCTGGCACCCTCGTGACAGCCCGCGGTCGCGCACGTGCGCGGGAGCACCTCGGGACTCGTCATCGACTTGGGGTCCTTGAGCGCGAGCGTGTTGTGCGCGCCGTGGCAGGTCCAGCACGCCGGTGCATCGAGCGCCCCGAGCTTGTAGGCGGCGCCGTGGTAGTAGTCGTTGTAGGTCGCGTAGGCGTTGTCGTGCGCGTGGCAGGTGCCGACGCACATCTGCTGACCCGCCAGGCGCAGCCGGTCCTTCGCAGCCTGCGTCTTCAGGCGCTCGATATCGTGACCGCCGTGGCATCCGTTGCAGGTCGCGGCCGGGACGCCCGACGTGCTCGTGATCGATCCGTGGATCGACGCGGTCCACTGGTCGCTCTCCTTGGCGTGGCACCCGGCGCATGCGAAGCCCGCGTTGGCGGTCCAGAGCCTGGTGACGTTCCCGCCGTCGCTGTGCTTGAAGTCCGGGTGGCACTGGGTGCAGCCCATCGTGCGGTGCGCGGAGCTGTCGAGCGTGCTCGCCGTGACCGGCGCGGCCAGGCGAGGCAGGTCCTGCTTGTGGCACGCCAGACACGAGGTGCCCGGATCGTACGTGAACGTCTCGGTCGTGACCCACGACACGTTCTTGGCGACGTGGCACGCATCGCACTGGCCCTTGGTGTGGCACAGCATGCAGTTCGTCCGCAGCTGGGTCTGCCCGGGGACGACGTGCGCCTTTCCGGCGTAGCCCGCGACGTGGTCGACGGGGATCAGCTTCGCGCGCGGCAGCACGTGGCACTTGGTGCAGTCCGCGGCGGCGATGATGCCCTGCGGCCCGTGGCGCAGGCCGTGGCACGAGAAGCACGACGCCATCTTCGGCCGGTCGGTGCCGGTCGGGTTGTGCGGGAAGCGGCTGTGGCACGCGACACAGTCGTAGGTCATGTGTGCGCCGTGGCTGAAGATGTGGTTGGGGACGAGCGTGTCCGAGATCGTGGCGTGACAGTCGGTACACGTGAACGACAGGAGCGGGCCGCGCTGCAGCTGCTGGATCGCGGTCGACGTGGTATCGGCGGCCGATGCGGGTACGACCGCGAGGGCCCAGAACACGCAGAACACGAACGTGGCGACAACAAGACGGTCCAGCCCGCGGGATCGACTCCCAAGCGGAGCGGTCATGTAGGTCCCTTCCGACGATTCGGCGGATCCTCGTACGCGCACGGTGCTACTTGCGCCCGAGCACGAGATCAAGGAATCGCACGACGGGATTCTTGGCTGCGATCGTGGCGCGCCCGTGGATCATAGGCGCATACGCGGCAAGGCTGGAGCCGGACTCCGCGTGACACCCGGGGGTGCCGCAGGAGTTGGCCGCGCCGAGATTCGCGGCGTTCGTGGGCGAGAAGCGGTCGGAGCTCTTCAGTACGGTGTGCGTGCCGTGGCACGTCCAACACGTCGGAGCGTCCGCGGCGCCGGTCTTGTACGCCGCGCCGTGGTAGTAGTCGTTGTAGTTCGCCCAGTAGTCGGCATGGCAGCCCTCGCGGCCGCACATCTGCTGCGCCTGAGCGTGGACCTCCGCCTGGCCGGCAGGGTTGTTCTTGAGCACGACCATGTTGTGCCCGCCGTGGCAGTCGCCGCATAGGGGCTTGTTTGCCGCCTTCGGGTCCGGCTTCCTGTCGGCCGTGGGTACCGGGGCGTGCGCACCGAGGCTCCAGTCGCGGAACTCGTTCGGGTGGCAGTTCTTGCACGACTGCTTCGCGACGGCACGCCAGTCCTCACCGGCCTGGCCGTGGGGCGCCTTGTAGCCGTAGTCGGTGTGACAGCCCGTGCAGACCACGGTCGCGTGGGCCGAGTGGTTGTACGCGGCTTCGTCGACCCAGAACGAGTGGGTCGCGTCGCCCTGCGCAACGACCAGGTTGGGGTCGCCGTGGCACACGAGGCAGCCCGACTTCCCGAAGGTCGGCAGGGTGAAGTCCATGGCGTAGCCGCCCGTGCCTCCCGCCACCTGCGTGGCGACGACCGCCGGGGTGATCGTCGTGACGGACGCGGTCACAGTCGAGATCGTCGAAGCGGTCACGACCGGCTTGACCTGGGCCCCGGCGACGGCGGTCGTCAGGGCGGCGGCGATGATGGTGACGACGAGCAGGATCCCCGCCACGAGTACTCTGCGTTCGATCCTGGCCGGCGACATGGCGCTCTACCCCTCTTCCGCCGGAACGGGGACCGTCTCGTGACCGTGGTCGCCCTCAGCCTCGTCGTGCGATCCGAAGCCGAAGAAGTCCAGGGTCACAGGGATGTCCTCAGTGGCGGAGAGATACATGTGGACGGTCACCACGATGATGAAGATCCACGTGATCGAGTAGTGCAGCGTGCGCATCCAGGCGACAGCCATGGCGACGCCGCCGACCATGGGCGCGAGCCACCAGCCCAGCAGAAGGCTGCTCGGCGTGATGCCGAGGAACGGGATCTTCCAGAACTCGAGCAGCGCCAGGCCGCAGAGTGCCTGCACGGCCATCAACATCGCGAAGACCAGATAGGTGCCCTTCTGCATGACGTTGTACTTGTCCGTGTGCGGCTTGCTGTTGCTGAAGAACGAGTAGTACGCGGCAACGCCCAGCAGGGACTTCACGTCCCGCTTGGTGATGGCGAAGGCGCGCCAGTCGCGACGCTTGCTCGCGAAGGCGTACCACAGGCGCCAGATGAACGTGGCGATGACGATGACCATCGCCACGTAGTGGACGTAGCGCAGCGTCGTTCGGCCGTTCTGGATGAACGGGAACCGGATCGCCAGACCGGTGAAGCCCAGGACGAACATCATCACGAGGTGCTGGAAGTGGATGTACTTCGGCAGCGCCGGAGGATGCGGCTCGTCGTGCTCGGGCCATTTGCCTTCGATCCACTTCTTGCGGAACCTGCCCATGGGGATCGACATGAAGAAGTGGAAGGCGAACACCGCCAACACCACCACGTACAACGCCG
>PKWR01000189.1:0-1875 GCA_003133285.1 Coriobacteriia bacterium | reverse complement strand
AACGGAAGCACGCCCCCGTCGACCGCGCCGCCGATGCCCGATCGGACGACGAACCACCTCGCAGCATATGGTCGGGCGGACCTTTCGTCAACGAACGCTCACCGGTCGCAGGACCTCGCGCTCCGGGCGGCGGTCCACGAGAGCCAGGGGAGGCTATCGCGCCCTCACTGGGATCGCGACAGGCCCGCGAAGGAGAGGGGGCCCCGGATCTCCGGGGCCCCCTCCGTCCAACTACTCAGACGTGCGGTCGGCGCTACTTCCAGACCACCGTGACGGTCCTGGAGGTGGATCCCGCAAACGTCGCCGTCGCGGAGAACTTCACCTTGAAGTAGTACGTGCCCCGGGTGTTGGGATGGTAGTAGTAGGACCAGTGGTGGGCACTGTAGGTGCGCGCGTACGGGACGGCACGGGTCCACTTGGTCTGTCCGGCCTTCCTCACGAGGAACGAGATGGGCGTGCCGTTCGGCATGTTCGGCGCGATGACGCCGAAGAAGTGCGCCGAGCGCCCGAGAGACAGGCTCGTGAGGTTCACGTTCATGGTCACCTTGGTGGAGACCAACACGGGCGCCGGCGCAGTGATCGCGAACGTCTTGGTGACGTGCGCGGACTCGTTGCGCGCGATGTCCATCGTCCAGTACTCGATCGTGTGAGTGCCGACGCCGGTCACCGTGATGGTCTTGAGCAGACCGTGCGGGACCGCGGTTCCGGTGGGCTCGGGCGTGCTCGTGGGCTCAGGCGTGTTGAGCGCGTGGCACATGGAACAAGGCCCTATGGCGCTGTAGTCCGCGTGACCAGGAGTCTGATCGTACGTGTCCAGCGGCGGCGCCGCCACGGCAGCAGACAGCTTCGTCAGACGCGCGATGGTTGCCTTGGTCGCTGCATTCGACGCGTCCGAGACGACCTGCACGAGCTTGCCGCCGTCGATGCGGTAGTACAGGCAGTCGATGTCGGAGCCGTTGAAGTTGTCCGTCGCCGTCATCGTGATCGACGCGGTCGTCACGTAGGACGTGGCTGCGTCGCAGGTGACGCTCGGAACGACATCGTCATCGACGAAGAACGGGATCGTCATGACGGTCTGGGTCGTGCCGGTCGCATTGTCCTTCCACGTCGTGTTCAACGCGAGGACGTGCGCCCCATACACGGGGGTCGTCACCGACGTGGCGGCGGCCATCACGGGGCCACCGTCCAGCGTGTAGGAACACGCAGGCGTCAGCGTGATGGTCGCGCTGTTCAAGTACATGGCGTTCGCGTCGGTGATGGTTCCCGGGATCGCGGATGCTGCCGCTGGCAGCAAGGCGACGACGAGGAGCAGGCAGAGCACGATCGCGAGGCGGCCGCTTGTGCGACCGCGGCGATGCGTGCTGCGCGTTTCTTTCATGCTCTCAGATCCTCCCTATTGATTGGAGTTGAGGTGTGAATCGACTTCGGCCCATTGGGCGATAGCCATCGCCCGGGGCTCAGTCAGATACCTGTCGGAGTACAGGCAGACCATGCCNNGAACGGATCCAGCTCGAAGAACGTCACCGGCGTGGCCCTCGGGTAGATCTCCGAGTTGTCGCGGACGGTCGAAGCGATCAGAAAGACCGGATCATCGGCCTGGGTGCGGAGCAGCAGCCGTGCGTAGGGGACCACAAGGTACTTCGTCGAGTGCAGGAACTCCTCGCCGCTCTTCTCGTCCGCGGTACGGACGATATCGGCGTACGACGGGTCGCTGGCGAACGCCTCCCACACGTCGTCGAGCTGCTCCTCGGAGAACGAGAAGGGCTCTTCGGCGAAGACCGCGGGAGACGTGATGTGCGCCGCGCGCGACTCGCGCCGGATGTGGTCGGCCACTGTCGTCAGGTGCTTCAGGGCCTCTTCGGCTTCGGCTGCCTC
>PKWR01000209.1 GCA_003133285.1 Coriobacteriia bacterium | reverse complement strand
CAACCCGAACCTGCAGAACATCCCGGTCCGGACGGACCTGGGCAAGCGCATCCGCGCGGCGTTCGTGCCCGCGGGCCGCGACGACGTCATCGTGTCCGCCGACTACGGGCAGATCGAGCTGCGCATCCTGGCGCACATGTCCGGCGACGCCGGGCTCGTCGAGGCGTTCACCTCGGGGCACGACTTCCACACGCAGACCGCCGCGCGCGTCTTCGGCCTCGATCCCGACCACGTGGGCAGCGAGCACCGCCGCCGCGCGAAGGCCGTCAACTTCGGCATCGTGTACGGCATCTCGGCGCACGGCCTGGCGACCCAGCTGGGCATCGAGCGCGCCGAGGCGCAGGGCATGATCGACCGCTACTTCGAGGCCTACCCGCGCGTGCGGCGCTTCCTCGACGAGACGGTGGTGCACGCGCACGAGACGGGCTACGCGGTCACGATGTTCGGGCGCCGCCGCCACATCCCCGAGCTGCTGAGCTCGAACCACAACCTGCGCTCGTTCGGCGAGCGCACGGCGATGAACCACCCGATGCAGGGCACCGCGGCCGACATCATGAAGCTGGCGATGATCGCGGTCGACCGGCGCCTCAGCGCCGAGGGCTTCGTGTCGCGGCTCGTGCTGCAGGTGCACGACGAACTGGTCTTCGAGGCGCCCCGCGGCGAGGTCGATCGTCTCGCGGTGATGGTGCACGAGGAGATGGACGGCGTGGTGCAGCTGGCCGTGCCGATCGAGACGTCGATCTCGTGGGGCGACGATTGGGCGAGCGCGAAATGACCATCGCATCGAGCGGACGCGCCTTGGGTCGCGCCGCTCATGCTTGAAAGGGGTAGGGGTGTCCAAGCCGGGAGTCCACTCTGAGGTAGGCAAGCTGCGGAAGGTGCTCATGCACCGGCCGGGCGTCGACATGGAGCGCCTCACGCCGTCCAACAAGGAGGAGTTCCTCTTCGACGACGTGGTGTGGGTCGAGCGCGCGCAGCAGGAGCACGACGCCCTGACGAGCGCACTGATCGACCGGGGCGTGGAGGTGCTCTACCTCCAGGACCTGCTCGAGGAGACGCTGCGCCTGTCGCCCGTGGCGCGCCAGCGCAGCGTCGAGCGCGTCGTGTCCTCCTACACCGTGGGCCTGTCGCTCGTGGACGAGCTGCGCGCCTTCCTGCTCGAGATGGACGCCACGGCGCTGACGCGGGTGCTGCTCGGCGGGTTGATCGTCTCCGACCTCAAGGGCTTTGACATGGCCACGCTGCGGCGCCACTCCTTGGGCGCCGTCCTCAGCTCGCCCGACTCCTTCGTGCTGCCGCCGCTGCCGAACACGGTGTTCACGCGCGACTCCAGCGCGTGGCTCTACGACGGCGTCGTGCTGCCGCCGCTCTTCTGGAACGCGCGGCGCTTGGAGGTCGCCAACGTCTCCGACATCTACCGCCACCATCCGATGTTCGCCCAGGCGGATTTCCAGTTCTGGTATCCGCCGTCGGGCGACTCGGAGCGCTTCGCATTCGAGGACTTCGGGCAGGGAGCGTCGCTCGAGGGCGGCGACATCATGCCGATCGGCAACAGGACCGTGCTCGTCGGGATGGGGGAGCGCTCCACCGGGCGGATGGTCGAGCACCTCGCGCGCTCGCTGTTCGCGGGCGATTCGGCCGACCGCATCATCGCCTGCCGCATGGAGCAGTCGCGCTCCTGCATGCACCTCGACACGGTGCTCGGTTTCCTCGACCGCGATGCGATCACGCTCTACCCTCCGGTCATCGACACGATGCGCGTCTACAGCATCCGGCCCGGCGACGACGGCGCCGCGTTCGACATCCACGAGGAGCGCAGCCTAGTCGATGCGCTCGCCGACGCGCTGCAGGTGAAGAAGCTGCGCGTGATCCGCACCGGCGGCGACTCCTTCCGGGCGGCGCGCGAGCAGTGGGACGACGGCAACAACATCGTGTGCGTCGAGCCCGGCGTCGTGCTGGCGTACTCCAAGAACACCGCGACGAACACCGCGCTGCGCGCGCAGGGCATCGAGGTCATCGAGATCGAGGGCTCCGAGCTGGGCAAGGGCCGCGGCGGCTGCCACTGCATGACCTGCCCGATCGAGCGCGAAGGGCTCTGACGCCGGACAGGGGGACGATGTCCACTCCCGGAGCCGTGTGTCACTGGCGCTGAGGCCTCGCGCGGTATATAGTTCGCACGTGCGCGACAAGTCGCTTCGGCTTGCCGTGTCAACGTATTGTCCGCCCCCGAACACGACACTGACGGAAAGCAAAGCGACCGAGGAACACTTACTCCGGACTGCGAGCGATTCGGACTGCGCGATCGGGGCCCTATGGAAGGGGCCACAGCACCATGAGTGACATGAGCATGACTGAACCGGAAGAGATCAAGGTCGTAGACGACAGGCAGTACACCGACGAGGAGATGCACGCTCTCATCGACGGCACGATCACGGACTTCGACGACGGTGACCTGGTCTCCGGCGAGGTCGTGAAGGTAGAGCGCGACGAGGTCCTCCTGGACATCGGCTACAAGTCAGAAGGCGTCATCCCCGCCCGTGAGCTGTCCATCCGCAAGGATGCGAACCCGGGCGACATCGTCAAGGTCGGCGACCACATCGAGGCCCTCGTCCTCCAGAAGGAAGACAAGGACGGCCGCTTGATCCTCTCCAAGAAGCGCGCCGAGTACGAGCGTGCCTGGGTCAGCGTCGAAGAGAAGTTCACCTCGGCCGAGAACGTCGAGGGCGAGGTCATCGAGGTCGTCAAGGGTGGACTCATCCTGGACATCGGCCTGCGCGGCTTCCTGCCCGCCTCTCTCGTCGACCTGCGCCGCGTGAAGGACCTGGCCGCCTACATGGGCCAGCGCCTCGACGCTCGCGTCATCGAGATGGACCGCAACCGCAACAACGTCGTCCTGTCCCGCCGTGTCGTCCTCGAAGAGGGCCGTAAGCACGAGCGTCAGGACATCCTCGTCAAGCTCCAGAAGGGCCAGATCCTCAAGGGCGCCGTCTCCTCGATCGTCGACTTCGGCGCATTCGTCGACCTCGGCGGCATCGACGGATTGGTCCACATCTCCGAGCTGTCGTGGAGCCACGTCAACCACCCGTCCGAGGTCGTCGCAGTCGGCGACCAGGTCGAGGTCATGGTCCTCGACGTCGACATGAGCCGCGAGCGCATCTCCCTGGGCCTCAAGCAGACCCAGGACGATCCGTGGAAGCAGCTCGTGCAGCAGTTCCCCGTCGGCACCATCGTCGACGGCAAGGTCACCAAGCTGGTTCCGTTCGGCGCGTTCGTCGAGATCGGCGACGGCGTCGAGGGCCTGGTGCACATCTCCGAGATGGCCAAGGGCCATGTCGAGAAGCCCGAGGACGTCGTGTCCGTCGGCCTCGAGGTCCACGTCAAGGTCATGGACGTCGACACCGACCGTCGCCGCATCTCGCTGTCGATCCGCGCGGCCAATGTCGATCTGGGCCTGCCGGACGCGCTCGAGGGCAAGGAAGGCGCCGAGGAGTCCGCTGAGACCGTCGCCGACGAGATCGCCGAGGGCGTCGAAGAGGCTGTCGCCGTCGAGATCGCCGATGAGCTCGTTGCCGTCGCTGAGGCCGTGGAGGCCGAGGTCGTCGCCGATGTCGCCGAAGAGGCCGCCGTCGAGAGCGCTGACGCCGACGTCGTCGAGGCCGCCATCGAGGCCGAGGAAGAGGCCGAGATCGCCGAGGTCGCAGCCGAAGAGGCCGTGGCCGAGATCGTCGAGGCCGAGGTCGTCGCCGAGGAAGCCATCGACGAAGCCGTCGAGGCCGACGTCAAGGCGGAGGACGCCCCCGCCGCCGAGTAGGCGGAACGCGCATCTGCGCGCAGGTACGAACCGACCGGGGCCGGGCGGCCGCTCACGCGGCCTCCCGGCCCCGTCCATCGAACGGAGCGGAACCTATGTACGTGCTCGCGGTGACCGGCGGTATCGGCTCGGGCAAGACCACGGCTGCGCGCCTTCTGGGTGACTTGGGCGCCACCGTCATCGCCCTCGACGACCTTGCGAAGGGCCTCACGAGCGCCGGCGGTCCGCTCGTCGACGCGGTGATCGCCGCATTCGGCGAGGGCGTGCGTGCCGCTGATGGCGGGGTCGACCACAAGGCGCTCGCGGAGCTCGCGTTCGCGTCGCCCGAGGCCGCGCGCCGGCTCGACGGCATCGTCCATCCGGGCGTCTACGCGGCCGTCGCGGGCGCGCTCGACCTGCTCGCGGAGGTCCCCGAGCCGCCGGCGGTCGTCGTGCTCGACATCCCGCTGCTCGCCGAGGCGCCGGAGTTCTTCGACTTCGTCGACGGAGTGCTGGTCGTCTCCTCCGACGAGGACACCCGGCTCGCGCGCCTCCTCGCTCGCGGCATGAGCGAGAAGGACATCCGGTCGCGGATGGCCCTGCAGGCGAGCGACGCCGAGCGTCGCGCGATCGCCGACTACGTGGTCGAGAACGATGGCACGATGCAGCGGCTCGAGGCGGAGCTCGTCGACTTCTTCGACTCGGAACTGGCCAACCGTGGCGCGTGAGCACCCACTGTCGTGGCACCGCGCCGTGCCCGTCGTCATCGTCGCGGCCCTCGCGGTCGTTGCGGTCGCAGCGGCCTACGGCCCGACGTGGTACCAGCGCGTCTTCCACCCGCTCTCCTACGAGAGCGCGATCGCGAAGCACGCGCGCGCGGCGAGGATCGACCCGTACCTCGTCGCCGCGGTCATCAACGTCGAGTCCGGCTTCCGCGCCGACGTGGTCTCCCCGGCCGGAGCGGTCGGCCTCATGCAGGTGAAACCCTCGACGGCGAAGGCCGTCGCGCAGGCCGCGGGCATGGCGGGGAAGATGAACGTGGCGGCCCTGTCCGAGCCCGACGCCAACATCCGTGTCGGGACGCTCTACCTCGCGGAGCTGGTCGGCCGGTACGGCGGGAACGTGCAACTGGCACTCGCCGCGTACAACGCGGGCATGGGCAACGCCGACCGCTGGGCGGGGGAGTGGGCGCGCAACAACGGACGGCTGAGCGACACCATCGACTTCCCCGAGACGGCGCACTATGTGGACGAGGTCGAGACGCAGGCGGCGGCCTATCGCCGGCTCTATCCGGGAGTGTTCGCTGACGCCGTGAAGTAGAATCGGCGGACGGATCCGAGCTCTGACGGGAGGTGCGGCGGTGGCGAACGAGATCAAGGTCGTGTCCCCGTACGAGCCCGCGGGTGACCAGCCGAAGGCGATCGCCGACCTGTCGGCCGACATCCGAGCCGGTGAGCGCTACCAGACGCTGCTGGGCGT
>PKWR01000120.1 GCA_003133285.1 Coriobacteriia bacterium | reverse complement strand
CATGTCCTGCTCGTCCGCGAGCACCTCGAGCAGCGGATCGATCATCGAATCGCCCTGCGGCGCTATCGTTCCGACTCGGCCGAGTACCTCGCGTGCCGGCGGCTTCTCAGCGTGCTCGGCGATTCGATGATCGATCCGCTGCTCGAGGTGCTCGCGGACGAGCAGGACATGTCCGCGCGCAAGGCGCTCATCGACCTGATCTCCTCCAGCGCGCACGACTACATACCGGAGCTCGGCGCGCGCCTCACGGACCGCCGCTGGTACCTCGTGCGCAACGTCGTCGCGGTCCTCGGGTCGACCCACTCGACCGAGGCGCTGCCGTTCCTGCAGCGCACCCTGCGCCACAGCGACGCCCGCGTCCGCCGCGAGACGATCCGCGGGCTGGCCGCCATCCGCGTGCCGATGGCCGACTCGATCCTCGCCGCGGCCCTCGACGATGCGGACGGCCAGAACGTCCAGGCCGCCGCGCGCTACCTCGGGCTCGTCGGGGCGCGGTCGTCGGTGCCTGCGCTGGAGCAGGTCGCACTCGGTGAGAGTCTCGGCAACCACGAGACGCCCGCCCGCGTGGAGGCCATCGGGGCGCTCGCGAGGCTCGGCTCCGCGACGTCGGTCCCCGTGCTGAGGGAGCTCGCGCGCAAGCACGGGCTCTTCGGCGGCGGGCCGGCGCGCGAGATCCGCGATGCCGCACTGGCCGCACTTCCCGCACTCTCCGCCGCCGCGATGCAGACCGGGGTGAACCCATGACGGACGATCAGACCGCCGCCCAGGCAGCGGACGCCCCGAGCGCGCCGAGGACGGAGTCCGAGCGCGCCGCCGCCCAAGAGATGTCCTCGACGGTCTTCTCGTCGCGGCAGACCGGCCGCGCCCGCGAGCTGCTCGCCCGGCTGTCGGGCGCACGGCGCTCCGTGACCTTCTACCCGCGTGGGCACGTCGTCGTGAAGGACAACCTGGCCGCGCTCATGGCGGCCATCACGGAGTACCACAACGACGGCGTCGACGTGCCCCTCGTCTTCTTCGACAACGAGGTGCTGCTCGGCGAGCAACTGCTCGCGCAGGAGAGCATGATCTTCGACCAGCTCATCCGCGACATGACCGAGTCCGGCATGACGAGCGTGACGTTCCTGCAGGGACTCACGGTTGACGAGCTCGAGCGGGCGATGCAGGTCCTGGCGCTCGACGGCAACGCGATCGCGCAGCAGGGCGGCCTGGAGAAGGCGGTCGCCTCCGTCGCGATCCCGCACGTCCAGATCGGGACCGTCGCCTTCGCACGCGACACTGGCGACTTCGACGCCGCGGAAGAGGCCAACAGCCGCCATGCCTACATGCACGCGCTCGACGCGGTCCGCGAGTTCGGTGACCGCGCGGCGAACGACAAGCCGATCTCCGTGTACCAGGTGCGCGACGCCGCGCGCAGCATCGTGGACAACGTGCTCGGCAACAAGAGCGCGATGCTCGAGCTCGGCGGCCTCAAGGGCCACGACGAGTACACGTTCTTCCACTCGGTGAACGTCACGATCCTGTCGGTCGCGCTGGGATCGCTCATCTCCACCAACCGGCGGTTCCTGAACTCGCTCGGCGTGGGCGCGCTCATGCACGACATCGGCAAGATGTCGGTGGACCTCGACATCATCAACAAGCGGGGCCCGCTCTCGGCAGGGGAGTGGGAGATCATGCGCCTCCACCCGGTGCACGGCGCCGAGGTCGCGGCCACGATGCGCGGCCTGGACCGCTCGTCCATCGTCGTGATCCTCGAGCACCACATGCGCTACGACCTGGACGGGTATCCCGGGCGAACACCGCGCCGACCGCAGCACCTGACGAGTCGTATAGTGGCCTTGGCCGACGCCTACGACGCCATGACGTCGCGCCGCAGCTACGCCGAGGCGCGCCCGCAGGACGAGGCGATGGAGGTCATCGCCAAGAACGCGGGCACGGCGTTCGACCCCGCGCTCGTACGCATGTTCACGCAGATGATGGGTATCTATCCGCCACGGTCGGTCGTCCGTCTCTCGAGCGGGGAGATCGCGATCGTGGTCATGCCGAACAACGACATCGTTATGCCGTGCGTGCGTATCATCACGGACGGCGATGGCGCGTTCGTCAAGCCGCACGACCTCGACCTCTCCGACGAGACGAAGGCCGCCGGCCGCAAGATCGAGCAGTGTCTCGACGCGGCGCTGCTCAACATCGAGGTCGACGAGTACCTGCTGCCCCGCTAGAGGGTTCCAGCACCGCACAACCGAGGAGTCCGCCGTCATGGCAACACGCTCAGATCGGGGCGCGACCGTGCCCCTGCGCACGCGCATCATCATCGCGGTCGGGGTCGCCGCCGTCTTCCTGAGCGCGACGGCCGGAGCGGCCGCGACCTTCTACACCGACTACCTGTGGTACCTGGACCTCGGCCAGACCGACGTGTTCTGGACCCGCATCCTGAGCGCATGGGCGGTCGGCGCGACGTTCGGCGTGGCGACGTTCGCGATCCTGTACGTGAACCTGGTCGTGGCGCGTCGCCTGCGGCCGCGTGTCTCGCCCGCGGCGTGGCCCCAGGGCGTCGCACTGACCCCGCAGCAGCAACTCGAAGAGGCGCTCGTCCGCGTGCGCGCGACGATCGAGCCCTTCACCGGGCTGATCATCGTCGCGGTCGCGGTGCTGCTGGCATGGGGCATCGGGTCGTCGATGGCCGGCGGCTGGGAGACCTTCCGTCTCGCGCTGGCGGGCGTGAAGTTCGGTACCACCGACGCCCACTTCGGGATCGACGTCGGCTTCTTCGTGTTCACGCTTCCCGCGCTGCGCGTCATCGCCGACTGGCTGTTCGGTGTGCTCCTCCTCGCGCTCGTGGTGACGGCGCTCCTGCACCTGTACGACGGCGGGATCCGCCCGACCGAGCGGCTGCAGGGATTCGACCCGCACGTGAAGGCGCACCTCTCGGTGCTGCTGGGCCTGATCGTCGCATCGAAGGCGTTCGACTACTGGCTGTCGATCTACGAGTTGGACTTCTCGCCGCGCGGGCAGGTGCTCGGGGCGTCGTACACCGACGTCCACGCGCAGATGCCGGCGTACTGGATCCTGATCGTGATCGCGGTCGCGGTCGGGGTGCTGCTGCTGCTCAACATCCGCTACAAGGGCTGGAAGCTGCCCCTGATCGGTCTCGGCGTGTGGATCGGCGCAGGCATCCTCATCGGCGCCGTCTACCCCATCGTGATCCAGCAGCTCGTGGTCGCTCCGAACGAGCTCGCCTTCGAGAAGCCCTACATCCAGCGCAACATCACCGCCACGAGGGCGGCCTTCGACCTGACCTCGGTGGACGCCACCGGCTTCCCGGCGAGCGCCGATCTCACCGCGCAGGACATCATCGAGGCGACCTCGACGGTCAAGAACGTCCGCCTGTGGGACCCCAACGTCGTCGTGAACTCCTACAAGCAACTGCAGGAGATCCGCTTCTACTACGACTTCAGGGACGTCGACATCGACCGCTACACGATCGACGGCGTGCGCCAGCAGGCGCTCATCTCCGCACGTGAGATGAACACCTCGCAGCTGAGCGAGCAGGCCAGGACGTGGATCAACCGCCACCTCGTCTACACGCACGGCTACGGCGTGGTCGTCAGCCCGGTGAACAAGGTGAGTCCCGACGGCCTGCCCGAGCTCATCGTCAAGGACCTGCCGCCGAAGACGACGACCGACCTGACGGTCACGGTCCCGGCGATCTACTTCGGCGAGGAGACGAGCGACTACGCGATCGTCGGCGGGACGCAGAAGGAGTTCGACTACCCGGTCGGCGGCGAGAACGCCGTCACGACCTACACCGGCGCCAACGGCATACCCGTCGGGTCGCTGAGCGCGCGCCTCGCCTTCGCGATCCGCACCGGCGACATCCAGATCCTGTTCTCCACCGCGATCGGCTCCAAGAGCAAGATGCTGTTCCGTCGCACGATCACCGAGCGCGTGACGGAGCTGGCCCCGTGGCTCACGCTCGACGGCGACCCCTACCCGGTCATCACGAACGGCAAGGTCGTGTGGGTGCTCGACGCCTACACGACCTCCACGTCCTACCCGTACTCGGAGCGTGCCGGCGGCAGCGAGGTCAACTACATCCGCAACTCGGTGAAAGTCACGGTGGACGCGTACGACGGGACGACCACGTTCTACGCGTTCGACGACAAGGACCCGGTGCTCGCGGCCTACCGGACGCTCTACCCGGGCCTGTTCACCGACGCTGCGAAGATGCCAGCGGGCATCAGGGCGCACCTCCGCTATCCGGAGGACCTCTTCCGCCTCCAGGCGGAGGTCTACAAGACCTACCACATGCTCGATCCGGTGGTCTTCTACAACAAGGAGGACCAGTGGGCGCTGCCGGGCGAGAGGACCGACAAGCCGATGGATCCCTACTACGTGCTCATGCAGCTGCCCGGCGAGGCCACCGAGGACTTCCTGCTCATGGAGCCGTTCACGCCGCGTAACAAGGACAACATGATCGGATGGATGGCCTCCAAGTCGGATCCCGGCTCGTATGGGCAGCGCATCGTCTACAACTTCCCGAAGCAACGCCTGGTGCTGGGGCCGCAGCAGATCCGGGCGCGCCTCAACCAGGAGCCCGACATCAGCAAGGAGCTGACCCTGCTGAACCAGCAGGGGAGCGAGGTCATCTTCGGGAACCTGCTCGTGATCCCGATCAAGGACTCCATCGTCTATATCGAACCGCTCTATATCCAGGCGTCACAGTCGCCCATGCCCGAGCTCAAGCGCGTGATCGTGTCGTACTCGGACCGCATCGCGATGGACTCGAATCTGGCGGGCGCGCTCACGAAGGTGTTCGGCGCCGCACCTGCGGGCTCCGTGACGACGACCGGCTCGGTCACCGGGACGCCGACGGTCAGCACCGGCACTCCGTCCGAGATCGCCGCGGCGCGCGACCTGTACGCCAAGGCGATCGCGGCGCAGAAGGCAGGCGACTGGGCGGCGTACGGCACCTACATCAAGCAGCTCGGTGCGATCCTCGAGAAGCTCGCCTCGCCGTCGAAGGTGACGACGGCAGTCAAGTAGTCCCTGTCAGATAGTCCCTCGTCCGTCGCCCGAAAGGCGCCGATGGGAGGCGTTGCCAGCCGTCCGCGGCCCGCTTCCGACCGCTCGGATTGGCGTTCAGGTAACGTCTGTGCTACAGTTCCACCTCGTGCGGTCCGATATGGGCCGCCGTAAGGTGCTCCATCGGCGTGCGGCCGCTTCCTCAACGGGCAGGCCGCAGGGATCGGCGCCGGAGCGCATAGCATCGGACTAGGTACGCCGCTCGACGCGGGTTTCATCAAGACAGGTCGAGCAGAGCGGCGTTCCAGGAGACGAGAGCATCGGTCCCAGCGTCAAACAAGCGCATACTCGTGCTCTTTCTTGGCGCACGGCGGCGGCCCGATGACGGCCCCCTGAGTGAGCCGAAGGTGCGAGGCAGCTGAGCTCCCTGCTTCCATTCCGCGTCCCACATCAAAGCGACGCACCTCTCCACCCCCAAGCTGTCTTCACGCATGTCTCCATGCGTGTCCCTCGCGCCTTTCGTCCGCCGCCAGTCCTGTACCCGGCATCGGGAGGCCCTTCTTGAAGGTCCATGATCTGATCGGTTCGAACCCTGCAAGGCGCGCTCTGGTCGCCGTATCGCTCGCGTTCGCGATGGCGGCCGGCATCGCGGTACCGCTGATGGCGACGGCCCAAGAGGTCCAGCCCGTGGCGGCGCCCCTCGTGAGCGCCGAAGCGACCGTGACCGCGGTCGCGACAACAGTCACGACAACGGTCGCCTCGGCTCCCGTCGCGGTGCCCATGGTGACCGTGGCGAAGAAGCTCACCGTCCGCCAGATCGTCGCGAAGGTCGGCCGCAACGCCGGTCTTTCCACGAGGCAGGTCGCAGCGTTGCTGTGGATCGCCAAGCGCGAGTCGAACTTCCATCCGACGAGCGAGTCGCGCAGCGAGTGCCACGGCCTGTTCCAGTTGTCCAAGGGCATGGCCCACGGGCATCCGTGGAAGAACCCGACCTGGAACACCAAGCGCGCGATCAAGTACATGCGCGGCAGGTACGGAGGGGTGCTGCAGGCGAAGGCCTTCTGGTCCAGCCACCACTGGTACTAGAAGCTCACCGCAGCTCTCCGTTCGGACAACCGAGACGATGATCCGGCCGCCTCCCTTCGGCATCGCTGAAGGGAGGCGGCCGGTACCGTTTCGGGGTATGTTCTTGCAGGCAGACCATCGAGATGGGAGCGAGGGAGCAGATGAGCGACGACGTGTCCTCGCCTGAGACGGGCGGGTCGCGCGACGACTTCGTGACCCGCATCATCGATCAGCTGCTCGACCTGCTGCAGACCGCGCGCGACTGGGTACGGCAGGAGGCGGAAGCGGCCGTCAAAGAGAAGATCGTGCCGCCGCTGCAGAAGCTCGGGCTGGCGGTGGCGTCGGGGTTCGCCGCCGCTTCGCTGCTCGTGATCGGGCTGCTCTTCATCGCCGTCGCGGCTATGGTCTACCTGGCACAGATGGTCGGCGTGCCGCTCGCATTCTTCATCGTGGGTGCCGTGTTCGTGACCGGCGCCGCGATCTTCACGGCCGTGAAGGTGAGGTCGATGCAGCCATGAGCAAGCAGACCGATACCGGGGCCGTGCCCGCAGCGCCGATCAGCCTCGAGGACCTGCGCCACAAGGCGCTGGCGATCCGCGAGGACGTCACCGATGAGGCGAAGATGCTGGCGGACGAGCGCGGTACGCAGATCGTCATCGGTGCTGTGGTCGCCGTGATCGCGGTCATCTCGCTCGCGTACCACTTCGGCAGTCGGGCCGGGCGCCGGGCCGTCGAGTCCCGCTACGACGTGTAGGCGCCGTGCGCGTCGCGA
>PKWR01000122.1 GCA_003133285.1 Coriobacteriia bacterium | reverse complement strand
CCCAGCTCAAGGAGCTGCACCTGCGGGGCGAGTGACCGTCGGGCGCGGGCGGTGTCACGGGCGGCGTGCCGTGCGTGACATTCCTTTGAGGGGCGAGCTAACATAGGTTAGACTTCGCCTTGTTCGTGGCCCCGAGTCCAACGGTCGAGCCAACACTTCGTTACCGGGAGCCCTACATCGATCCGGTAAAGCGGCATCCCTGCACGAGGGGGAAGCGCGGACCCGGAGTGCGGGCACCCACCTGCTGAGGCAGGTTCACCGTTCGGGGCACGGCAAGGCGGAGTCACGAGGGGGGACCGGTTCGAGTGTATATCCCGGTGGAGGGCAGGCCCATGCGCAGAGTCGTCACAGCACTCGTACTGGTCTCGGTCGCAGTAGCGCTCGTCGCATGTTCCAGCGGCAGCCCCACGACCACGACCAGCGCGCCGGTCCCGGCTACCGGGGGTGCCGTCGTCCCTGTCACCGCGCCTGCGGCCGGCAACCCGACAGGTGACGTCCTGTCACCGATCCCTGCCAGCACCCCTGTGCAGGCCTTCCCGACGGACCCGGCGAGCGTGCCGCAGGTCGTCCTGGACAACCTCGCGGCCCACAAGCCGATGCTGGTCTTCCTCTACGATCCCAGCACGCACGTGAGCGACGACCAGCGGACCGAGATCAACGTTGCGCTGAAGAAGTACGTCGGCGCGATCGAGTTCGTCTCCTTCGACTACACCACGGGTGTGCCGGTCGGCTCCGCGACCACCACGCTGCCCGCCGAGATCGACAAGGCCGAGCGCATGGTGGGCCTGCTGAAGATCAACACGACGCCGTACATCGTGTTCGTGAACGCCAACGGTCAGATCACCTACCGGTTCGCCGGATTCGTGGACCGCGGCCTCATCGAGCGCGAGATCATGCGCGCCACCCAGTAGGGCGCGTCGACTGCCGTGGCTGACCTCTTCTCGGACGCGGCCGACGATCTCGTGGCGCGCAACGCGCCGCTCGCGGCGCGCATGCGTCCGCGCACCCTCGACGAGTTCGTCGGCCAGGACCAGGTCGTCGGTCCGGGCACGGCCCTGCGTGCGGCCATCGAGCGCGACGAGCTGAGCTCGCTGATCCTCTACGGCCCTGCCGGCTGCGGCAAGACCAGCCTGGCGCGCGTCGTCGCGAACACCACCGAGGCCGAGTTCACCGAGGTCTCTGCCGTCTCCTCCGGGGTCGCCGACATCCGCAAGGCGCTCGAAGCGGCCCGCGATCGGCTCTCGTTCCACGGCCGTCGCACGATCCTCTTCATCGACGAGATCCACCGGTTCTCGAAGTCGCAGCAGGACGCGCTCCTGCACGCGGTCGAGGACCGGCTCGTGGTGCTGATCGGCGCCACCACCGAGAACCCCTTCTTCGAGGTCAATGCGCCGCTCATCAGCCGCTCGCGCGTGGTGGAGCTGCGCCCGCTCACCGACGACGACGTGCGCGACATCGTGCACCGCGCCCTGGCGGACCCCGAGCGTGGCCTGGGCGGGGCGATCGAGCTCACGCCCGAGGCCGAGGACGCGATCGTCCTTCGCGCCGGCGGTGACGCCCGTGCGGCGCTCAACACGCTGGAGCAGGCCGCTGCGGAGGCGGGCAACGCGGGCGTCGTCGACATCATCGTCCTCGAGCGTCTGGGCGGACCGCGCCAGCTCACCTACGACAAGCGCGGCGACACGCACTACGACGTCATCTCGGCGTTCATCAAGTCGATGCGCGGCAGCGATCCGGATGCGGCCGTCTACTACCTGGCGCGCATGGTCCACGGCGGGGAGGACCCGAAGTTCATCGCCCGTCGCATGCTGATCTTCGCGAGCGAGGACGTCGGCAACGCCGACCCCCAGGCCCTGCTCGTCGCGGAGGCCGCGTTCAAGGCGGCGGAGTCGATCGGCTGGCCGGAGTGCCGTATCAACCTGTCACAGGCCGCGATCTACCTGGCCCTGGCCCCCAAGAGCAACGCCTCGTACAAGGCGATCGACGCCGCGCTCGCGGACGTGCGCTCGGGTCCCGCGCGGGCCGTGCCCGACCACCTGCGCGACCGTCACCGACCCGGCGCCGACGCCTACGGCCCCTACCGGTACCCCCACGACTTCCCGGACGGCTGGGTCGACCAGCGATATCTGCCCGACGGCCTCGATGAAGGGGCCTTCTACGAGGCCGGTTCGAAAGGATGGGAAGCTGAGAGGGCGGCTGCGCGCCGCCGCCTGATCGAGCGTCGCCGCGACGGCTCCTGACCGTGCGGGAGCGTGTCGGTCGTCTGGTAGACTTCGAAGCGTCGGGACCCGACCACAAGGAGTGCGTGACACGCCCATGGACGTACCCGCCTACCTGCCCGTCATCCTGTACGCCGCGGCTATCATGGTCGTGGCGCTCGCCGGATGGGGGGTCATCGAAGTCGTGAAGACCGCGCGCTCGGCGCGCCGTCTGGCCGACGAGCTGTACTCCACCGTCCCGGGCGTCCTCGAGCGCGCCGACGCCACGCTGACCGCCTTCAACCGCGAGCTGGCGCGCATGGACGGCGTCGTGACCCAGTTGGAGGAGGTCTCCGATCGGGTGACGAGCACGACCCGCGCCGCTCAGGAGATCGTCGAGGCTCCGGCGGCTGCGATGTCGGGCTTGGCCAACGGCGCGCGCCGCTTCTTCGAGGTGCTCTTCACCAAGAACCCGTAGGACCACATCACCTGCACGGCGCGACGCACGCGCCGATCGACCAGCAAGGGGACACGATGGCGGACACAGACAAGGTAGTGCTCATCGTTCCGTCACGTGGCGAGTACGCGCGCACGGTCCGCATGACGGCTGCCGAACTCGCCGCTCGGGCCGGCATGGACCTCGACGGGATCGGCGACGCCCGCATGGCCGCGGAAGAGGCGTTCATCTTCGCCGCGGGACGCGCTGCGGGTGGCGATCTGACCTTCACGTTCGTCGTCGAGCCCGGCTCGATCGAGATAGCCGTCGATGCCGGGGCCCCCGCTTCGCCGGTGCCGGTGGTGCCCGACCGCGACGAGCTGCTCACACGCCTCGTCCTCGAGTCGATCTGCGATGAGTTCGAGCTGCTCGGCGCGGAGGGCGCGTGCAAGCTCCGTCTGGTGAAGCAGGTCGAGCTGACGACGTGACGCCGCCGCGCAGAGCCATAAGGTCGACACGCCGGCTCGTGTGGGACAAGGCCCTCACACGTGAGCTGTTCGTCGCCTACCGTCTCAACGGCGATCAGCGGTCGCGCGACGAGCTCGTCGCGATGTACCTCAACCTCGCCAAGTACCTCGCGAGCCGGTTCCGCAACCGCGGCGAGCCGATCGACGATCTCATCCAGGTCGCGACCATCGGACTGATCAAGGCGATCGACCGGTTCGACATCGATCGCGAGGTCGAGTTCACCACGTACGCCACGCCGACGATCGTCGGCGAGCTCAAGCGTTACTTCCGCGACAAGGGCTGGGCGGTCAAGGTGCCGCGTCGCCTTCAGGAGCTCTCCTTCAAGGTCAACCAGGCGGTCGACGCGCTCACGCAGCGTCTGCAGCGTTCTCCGACCGTACCGGAGATCGGCGAGTACCTGGGTGTCACGCCGGACGAGGTGCTCGAGGCGCTCGAGACCTTCGAGGCCTACAACTTCGTGTCGCTCGAGACCGATCGCACCAACGACGGCTCCGAGTCGTTCTCGATCCTGGAGTACATCGGCAAGGACGATGCGCTGATGGGCGTCGTTGACGACCGGGAGATGCTCTCCGCGGTGCTCAAGGACCTCACGCCTCAGGAGCAGCAGGTGCTCTACCTGCGGTTCTTCCAAGGACTGACGCAGACCGAGATCGCGCGACAGCACGGCATCTCGCAGATGCAGGTGTCGCGACTGTTGCGCAAGACGCTCCGCGTCCTTCGCGAACATCTCGTGCCGGAGGGGATCGAGCCCGGATGACCGAGCAAGCGTCTCAGGCGGAGCGCTGGAGGCGGACCTTCTTCAGGGCCTGGGCGCTCATCGGGCTGCTCATCCTGGTCGTCGCACTGGGCTGGGTCCTGGGCCGGATGAGCTCGGCCATCGTGCCTTTCGGGCTCGGTCTGCTCGTGGTGATGCTGCTACGGCGGCCGGTCGACTGGCTCGCCCGCAGGATGAACCGCACCGTCGCGGTCATCGTGTGCTACCTGGTCGTGATCGCCGCGTTCGTCATCGCGTTGACCTTCATCGTGCCGCCCGTGTATTCGCAGATCGCCGCGTTCGCCAACGCCTTGCCCGGGTACGTGCAGGAGGCGTACCGGCTGTGGGACACCATGGTGGTCCACCCGCAGGCGGGCGCCGGCATCCCCGGCTGGCTGCAGACCGTCGTGCTCTCCCTGAAGGACCGACTGGTCGCCAGCGCGGCCGACTGGTCGTCCGCGATCGCGTCGACTGCGCTCAGCACCGGAGGCTCGATCGCCAGCGGTGCGTTCGAGTTCGTCCTCGCGATGGTCATCGGGTTCTTCGCGCTCGTCGACCTGCCGCGCCTGCGGACCGAGATCTACGGGTTGGCTCCGGCATCGTGGCGCAGCGACATCGCGCACTTCGCCGCGACGCTCTCGCGCGTGCTCGGAGGTTGGCTCAAGGGCACCATGATCCAGTCAGCGGTCGTGGCGACGATCGCCGCGCTGGGACTGACGATCGCCGGGGTGCCGTACGCCCTCGCGCTGGGAGTGCTCGCGGGGCTTCTCAACATCGTCCCGTACATCGGGCCGGCGATCGCGCTGTTGCTCGCCCTGGCCGCCGGCCTGTTCGTCTCGCCGGGGACCGCCGTGTGGGCGGTCGTCGCGGTGGTGGTCGCGCAGCAGGTCGACGCGCTCTACATGGCGCCGCGGATCCTGGGCAAGCAGGTCGACCTGCACCCCCTGCTCGTGGTCTTCGCGTTCCTGACGGGAGCGGCGTTGTTCGGTGTCGTCGGGATGGTGCTCTCCGTGCCGGTGCTCGCCGTCGCGAAGGCGATGTTCGTCTTCTGGTACGAGAAAGGCAACGAGCGCCAGATCACCACGGAGGACGGCGTCCTGTTCCCCACGCCCAAGGACGAGGAAGCGTAGGTCGCTCCCGCGAGGCGCGAAGTCGCCCCGCGCCCGTCCGCCACGGTACAATCGCCCACGTGGCCCGCGCGCACGACGCACGCCGGCGCACGCACGCAGCACACCATGCCGATTCCGCCGTCTTTGACGAGGGGACGCGAACGTGAACTCCGCCGAGATCCGAGAAAGCTTCCTGTCGTTCTTCGAGAGCAAGGGCTGCCGCCGCTTGCCGTCCTCCTCGCTCATCCCGGACGACCCCTCGCTGTTGATGACGAGCGCCGGCATGGTGCAGTTCAAGCCGGTCTTCCTCGGCGTTCGCGACCTGGGCTTCACGCGCGCAACGACGGTCCAGAAGTGCCTGCGCACCACCGACATCGACATCATCGGGACCACCGGCCGCCACCACAGTTTCTTCGAGATGCTGGGCAACTTCAGCTTCGGCGACTACTTCAAGTCCGAGGCATGCGCGTGGGCGTTCGAGTACTCGACCAAGGTGCTCGGGCTCGACGTGGACCGGCTATGGTTCTCGATCTACGAGGACGACGATCAGGCCGAGGCGATCTGGCGCGACGAGGTCGGCGTGAGACCGGACCGGATCGTGCGGATGGGAGCCAAGGACAACTTCTGGGCGGCCGGTCCCACGGGACCGTGCGGGCCGTGCTCCGAGCTCTACTACGACCAGGGCCCCGAGGTCGGCTGCGGCAAGCCGGACTGCGCACCCGGCTGCGACTGCGACCGCTTCCTGGAGTACTGGAACCTCGTGTTCATGCAGTACGACCGCGCCGAGGACGGAACGCTCACCCCGCTGCCGAAGCAGAACATCGACACCGGCATGGGCCTCGAGCGCGTCGCCGGCCTCCTGCAGGGCGTCACCAGCAACTTCGAGACGGACATCCTGAGCGCGATCATGGCCGAGGCGCAGGCCATCACCGGTCGCGCCTACGGCGCTGAGGGTGAGCAGACCGACACCTCGCTGCGCATCATGGCCGACCACGCCCGCGCGATCACTTTCATGATCGCGGACGGCATCCTCCCCTCCAACGAGGGCCGCGGCTACGTGCTCCGCCGCATCCTGCGCCGCGCAGTGCGTCACGGACGCCTGCTCGGCGTTGAAGGCGCGTTCCTGGGGCGCCTCATCGACGTGGTCGTCGAGCTCATGGGGCCGGCGTACCCGGAGATCGTCGAGAACCACGCGTTCATCAACCGCATCGTGCTGGCAGAGGAGCACCGCTTCGGCGCGACGCTGCGCCAGGGCCTGACCCTGCTGGAGGCGGAGATCGATCGCACGAAGGGCTCCGTGCACGGCAACGCCTTCGACGGCGGGGTCGCCTTCACGCTGCACGACACCTACGGCTTCCCGATCGAGCTGACGGCCGAGATCGCGGCCGAGGCCGGCCTCACCGTCGACATGACGGCCTTCGAGGCGGACATGGCCGAGCAGCGCGAGCGCGCCCGCGCTGCCGTCAAGGACGAGTCGTGGAACATCGGCTCGTCGTTCGACGACATCGCGCGCTCCAGCGGCGTCACCGACTTCGTCGGCTACGAGGCCGACGAGTGCGACACCATCGTGCGCGCCATCCTCGTGGACGGCGTGGCGGTCGACCGCATCGAAGCCGGACAGGCCGCGGAGGTCGTTCTGGACTCGACGCCGTTCTACGGCGAGCAGGGCGGCCAGGTCGGCGACACGGGCGAGATCTCGGGTCGCGACGCCTCGTTCCGGGTCGAGGACACGAAGCTCCCGCTCGCCGGACTCGTCTCGCATCGCGGCCTGCTGGAAGCTGGCTCGCTCGAGGTGGGGGAGACGGTCCACGCCGCGATCGACCACCTGCGTCGCGAACGCATCCGCCGCAATCACACGGCCACACACCTGCTGCACTGGGCGCTCCGCCTGGTGCTCGGCGAGCACGTCAAGCAGTCCGGCTCATATGTGTCGCCCGAGCGCCTGCGCTTCGACTTCACGCACTTCGAGGCGGTCACGGCGGCTCAGATCGACAAGGTCGAACGCCTCGTGAACGCCAAGATCATGGAGGACCATCCCGTTCGCGCGTACGAGACCTCGCTCGCGAGCGCGCGCGAGTCGGGCGTCACCGCGCTGTTCGGAGAGAAGTACGGCCAGATCGTCCGCGTCCTGGAGATCGGGAACTTCAGCAAGGAGCTGTGCGGCGGGACCCACGTGTCGCGCACGACGGAGATCGGCTTCCTCAAGATCACGAGCGAGGGGTCGGTCGGGTCGAGCCTGCGGCGCATCGAGGCGGTCACCAGCTTCGACGCCTACGATGCGATCCGTGCCGAGGAGGAGCTCCTCGATGCCGCCGCGGAGAGCCTCAAGAGCCGTCCCGCGGAAGTGGCCGACCGTGTCGCCGCCACGGTCAAGCGCGTGCGTGAGCTCGAGAAGGCGCTCGCTGAGGCGAAGAAGCGCGCCCAGGAGGGCGGCGCAGCGCCGCTGCCGGTGGTCACCGCAGTCGGGGGCTACACGGTCGCCCTCGGAGTGCTGGCCGACGTCGGATCGATCGACGATCTGCGGTCGTGGGCCGATACGCTGCGCAAGAGCTCGGCGGCCGTGGTCCTGGCGGCCATCGTCGACGGTAGTGCCCTGATGCTCGCCGCGGGCTCTGCGGAGGCGGTCGGCAAGGGATTCGACGCCGGCGCGGTCATCCGTGCGATGGCGCCGCTGGTAGGCGGCCGCGGCGGCGGGAAGCCGGGGATGGCGCAGGGCGGCGGCGACAACGCCGACGGGGTCGAGGCCGCGCTCGTGGCGGCCCGCTCGATGTTCGGCGCCTGACGGACATGCGCGCGCTAGGGCTCGACATCGGGGAGCGCCGCATCGGCGTCGCGGTGTCGGACCCGACCGGCACGGTGGCGACACCGCTCGTCGTGCTCGACGCCCGCAGCCTCGCGCGCGACGGCACGCCGCTGCGGCGCTTGGTGGAGGACTACGAGCCGGTGCTCCTGGTCGTCGGCATGCCGCTGACCATGGCCGGCGAGGAGGGCCCGCAGGCCGCGATCGTGAAGGCAA
>PKWR01000172.1:4298-11607 GCA_003133285.1 Coriobacteriia bacterium | reverse complement strand
CCAGACGTCGTAGACCTCGGCCGTCCCCGCCGTTCCCACCGGGAGCGCGGGGCAGAACGCGAGCCTCATGCGCTGGTTGAATCCCTGCGTGACAGCATACTCCAGGCCCGCGCGGCGGATGGTCCGTTCGCAGGCGCGCGCCACCTCGAGATGGCTCAGGTATCGCAGGCGCCCCGTCTTCCCGTAGGTGACGCGCAGGCGGAAGAGCGTGTCACCCACGCGACTCACCCGCCAGTACGACGTCGACCCCGAGCGACGGGCAGACGCCGCACGCCGTGCAGTCCCCGAAGGAGCAGTCGGGTGTGACGGTCCCTTCGAGTGCCCGCGCGCGCTCCAGTGCCAGATACGGTTTCGCGACGCCGGAGGAGATGTGGTCCCACGGGAGCGCCGCATCGAGCGCGCGCGGGGAGCTGGCGAGTTCGACCGGGTCGATGCCCTCGGCCTCGAACGCCCCGGTCCAGCGCGAGAGTGCGAAGACCTCCGTCCACGCGTCGAACCCGCCCCCGGCACGCCACACGCGCTCGATCACGCGCGACAGCTCGCGGCCGCCACGGGCGAGCGTGCCTTCGAGGAACGAGATCTCGGAGTCGTGCCAGTGCAGGTCGACCCCCTTGCGGGGCATGGTCTCCCGCAGCACGTGTTGCCGGTCCTGCACCTGCTGCAGCGTCAGCTGTCCCTCCCACTGGAAGGGAGTGTGGGCTTTGGGCACGAACGTGGAGACCGAGACGGCGATGCGGATGCCACCGCGCTCGGCGGGGGGCGTGACCTCGCGTGCGATCGCCAACACGCGGGAGACCAGCTCACCGATGCCGCGCACGTCGTCGTCCGTCTCTGTCGGCAGCCCGATCATGAAGTAGAGCTTGAGGCGCCTCCACCCCTCTTCGAACGCGATGCGGACGGTGCCGAGCAGGTCGTCCTCGCTGATGTTCTTGTTGATGACGTCGCGCAGCCGCTGCGTGCCGGCCTCGGGAGCGAACGTCAGGCCTCCCCTGCTGCCTTCGCTGACCAGCCGCGCCATGTCGACGCCGAACGAGTCGAGGCGCAGGCTCGGGAGGCTGACGGTGACCGCGCGGCCGCGCAGCGCCGCCGAGAGGCGGCGCAGGACGTCGGAGATCTCGCTGTGATCGGTCGTCGACAGGGACGTGAGCGACAGCTCCTCCTGGCCGGTGCAGCGGAGCTGCTCGAGCGCGTCGCGCACGATGTCGTCGGAGGTCCGTTCGCGGACGGGCCGGTAGATCATGCCCGCCTGGCAGAACCGGCAGCCGCGGGTGCAGCCGCGCAGGACCTCGACGTTGGCGCGGTCGTGGATGACGTCCATGAACGGCACCACGGGGCACGTCGGGGCACGGTGCGCCCCAAGGTCGGCGACCACACGCTTCACGACCTGCGCGGGCGCGCCCGAGCCCTCGCGCGGGTGCGCGGGGGCCTTACGGTCCGCGGGCTCGTAGAGCGACGGCACGTAGACGCCGGGAACCGCGGCCAGTGCGCGCAGCACCGCGGCGCGATCGAGACCGGCGGCCTTGGCGGCGCGATGCGCCGCAACGATCTCGACGATCGCGTCCTCGCCCTCCCCGACCAGGATCGCATCGAAGAAGTCCGCGATCGGCTCGGGATTGAAGGCGCACGGCCCGCCGCCGATGACGACCGGGTCGGTCTCCCCGCGGTCGTCCGCGCGCAGCGCGATACCGGACAGGTCGAGCGCCTCGCAGATGTTGGTGCACGTGAGCTCGTACGGCATGGTGATGCCGAAGAGGTCGCAGGACCGGACGGCCGTCACGCTCTCCAGCGTGAACAGCGGGACTCCGGCGGCCCGCATCGCGTCGCCCATATCCTTCCACGGGACGTACGCGCGCTCAGCGGCCACACCCTCCAGACCGTTCAACCGGTCGTAGAGGATGGCGATCGCCTGGTTGGCCATGCCCAACTCGTAGGTGTCCGGATAGAGGAGCGCCACGCGGTAGGCGGCCTCCGGCCGGTGCACTGCGCCGAACTCGGAATCGATGTAGCGCGCGGGACGTTCGACGTGCGCGAGGAGCGGCTCGACCTGCGTCCACAGGTCGCTCACGGGCGGTACCCGGGCATGACGTCGTCCGCCGGCGCGGGAGGCTGCAGGGTCGGCTGGGCCACCGGCACATCGAGCAGGGTCGGCTGCGCAGGTTCGTCCCGCGCCGGCGCCGTCGCGGGCTGCGGCACGATCGGCGCGGACAGCGGCAGCAGACCGTGCAAGCGGCTCTCGATGACCTCTTCTCCCGCCTGCTTGACGGCCAGCGCGGCGCGCGTCACTGCCTCGCTCGTGCGGTAGCTGAGCGCGCGCACGACGCCGGTCAGGTCGGTGCCTTCCTCGAAGTAGGTGATCGCAGCGGTCCCCATCGCGATCGTGCCGGTGTAGGCGATGCCGCCCTTGACCGCCCATCCCAAGCCGGGGACCAGCCCGACCGCCTCGCGGGCGAAGGTACGGAACAGGAAGCCGCCCGCGACGACCGCACCGAGTTCCTTGATCCGCTCGGTGTCGAGGGACTGTCCGTAGACGGCCGCGATCTGCAGGAGCATCTTGCCCTGGTTGAGCGTCATGAGCGGCATGTCCGCGCCCGGGACGAACATCACCACGCCGATCGCCGCGTTCTGCCACGCCGTCTTCTTGACGATCTCCCTGGCCACCGCGCGGCGCACGAACTCGAAGTTGTGGGCGAGCGGAGTGCGCAGCTTCTCCAGGCGCGTCATCGCCCAGTCCGCCAGCGGTCCCCGTATCAGCTCGGCGGGGTTCATGCCCACGAGCACGTCGTTCTCCGCGTGGCCGAGCAGGCGCGACAGGGTGACCTTCTCCTCGCGAAGCGCGACGACGGCCGTTGGGATCGCCCGCGCGCGCAGGTCGCGCAGGGTGGCGTCCACGTGCGACGCGCTTCCGACGAGCACGATGCACGCGTCGGCCTTCGAGTCGACGCGCAGCAGGCTGTCGGGCTCGATGACGGACACGTCGACGATCCCGTTGGCGGTCTTCGGATGCAGCTCGAGACGCGCGGCTTCGACGAGTGCGTCGGGCGCGTCGATCTCGATGAGCACGGCGATACGGACCGGACGCTCGCGGTCCTCTTTGAGTCGCTTGCCGGTGTCGTAGAGCGCACGGACGTCGACGGGTAGTCTTGCGGCCATGAGGCACTCCCTTCCTAGCAGTTCCCGGATCAGGTCGTCGTGGTGCCGTATCTCCTCGACCAGATCGACAGCAGCATGCCGACTCCCGCCAGGTTGGTGACCATGAACGAGGACCCGTAGCTCATGAACGGCAACGGGATACCTGTGATCGGCATCATCCCGATCGTCATACCCATGTTCTCGAGTATCTGGAACGCCCACATGCTGATGAGGCCCGCGGCGACGAGCGCTCCGAACAGGTCGCGGCTCGACGCCGAGACGGACAGCGCGGAGGCCATGAGCGCCAAGTACAGCGCGAGCAGCATCACCGCCCCGGCGAATCCAAGCTGCTCACCGAGCACCGAGAAGATGAAGTCCGTGTGGCGCTCGGGGATGAAGTTGAGCCGGCTCTGGCTGCCCATGCCCAGGCCCGCACCCGTCAGTCCGCCGGACCCGATGGCGATCTTGGACTGCTGCAGGTTGTAGCCTGCGCCCTTGGGGTCGCGCGTCGGGTCGACGAAGACCAGGAGGCGGTCGACCTGGTACGACTTGATCAGCACGCCGTCCGGCTTGTTCATCGACGTCACGAGTACGGAGTTGAGCGCGAACACGGCCAGGACCAGCACGATCCCCGCGACGGCGAACACCCCGAACCACCGGGCCTTCATCCCGCCCACCAGCAGCATGCCCGAGGCGATCGCGACGAACACCATGCCGGTGCCGAGGTCGGGCTGCAGAAGGATCAGCACGAGCGGCACGGACGCGAGGCCGACGACCTTGAGGATGTCGGGCGTCTTGTCCAGCTTGCCGCCGTACTCGGCGATGATGGCGGCCATCACGACGATGAACAGCAGCTTGGCCGGCTCGGAGGGCTGGAAGAGACGGATGCTGCCGATCTGGAGCCACGACGTCGCCCCGCTGACCGACGCGCCCAGCCCCGGGATGCGCGGCGAGATGATGAGCAGCGAGAGCGCGACCATCAGGGGACCGGTCCAGGCCTTGAGCACCTGGTAGTCGAGCACCCACATCACCGCGAGCGCGATCAGACCGATCCCCACACCCAGGTACTGGCGCTGCACGAGGGCGGCGTGACCCGTCATCGTCATGGTCGCCGCCCACACCATCACGCCGCCGAACACCACGAGGGCGACCGTCGACAGGACCACGCCGAGGTGGACCCGGTCACGCAGTATCCGGGAGAGCGGTGCGCGCATCGTCACCTCGACACGTCGGTGGTGTGGATGGTCGTGTACTTCTTGCCGAACAGCTTCGCCATGATCTGCCTCGCCGCCGGGGCCGCGACCGACCCGCCGTGCCCGCCCTGTTCGACGATCACGACGATCGCGTACCTCGGCGCCGACGCGGGTGCGTAACACGCGAACAGGGCGTAGTCATCCTTGCCCGCCACCTGCGCGGTGCCGGTCTTGCCGGCCACCGAGATCGGGAAACCGACGAACGATCCCCTGCCGGTGCCGACCGTGGTCACGCCGACGAGCGCGTGGCGCAGGGTGGCCAGGTTCGCAGCGGTGAGGTGCGCGTTCGAGACGACCGAGACGCTGGACTCGACCGAGGCCGTTCCATCGGGCGCGAGCACCGCGTCGAGCACGTGCGGGCGTACGACGATCCCGCCGTTGCCCAGAGCCGCGTACGCGCTGGCGAGCTGCAGCGGCGTGACGAGCAGGTCGCCCTGCCCGATCGCCATGTTCACCGTGTCGCCCGGAAGCCATTGCTGGTACTCGGGATAGTTCTGGTTGTAGGCCTTCTTCCACGCGGCGTCCGGGACGCGTCCGGCCACCTCGCCGGCCAGGTCGATTCCGAGCTTGGACCCGAGTCCCAGGGTGCGGGCGAAGGCCTGCAGCTTCTCCCCCGGGGCCTGGTAGAACCGCTTGCCGACGTTGTAGAAGTAGCCGTCGCACGACTGCTCGATGGCGGCCACCAGGCTGAGGGTGCCATGGCCCGCATGGTCCCAGCACCACTTGCCCCACTGCTTGCCCAGCCCCGTCCAGAAGCCCGGACAGTTGAACGCCGTGGACGGCGTGAGCAGGCCGGTCTGGAGTCCGGCCATCGCGACGACGGCCTTGAAGCTGGACGCCGGCGGATAGGCGGCCTGGATGGCACGGTTGTTCAGCGGATACTCGGAGGACTTGGCGTTCAGCGCGTCCCAGGTGGCCTGCTTGATGCCACCGAGGAAGATCGACGGGTCGTAGGTCGGCGCGCTCGCCATGGCCACCACGGCGCCGGTCTTGACGTCGAGTACGACCGCAGCGCCACCCTTCGCCTTCGTGAAGCCTTGGCGGTGCGCCTCGGCGATGGCGTCGGCCAGCGCCTTCTCCGTGACCTTCTGGACGTCCCGGTCGATGGTGAGTTTGATGTCCTTGCCCGCACGCGGAGCGCCCTCGTCAAGGACGCTTCGGACGCGGCCCTGGTTGTCCACCTCGAAACGGCGGAAGCCCTTCTCGCCCTGGAGCACCTTGTCGTAGGACGCCTCGACGCCCGACTTGCCGACGATGTCGCCGATCTTGGCGTCGGGAAGCGCCCCGGAGGCAAGTTGCGTCTCGGATATCTCGCCCGTGTAGCCGAGCACGTGGGCCGCCAGGCTCCCGCCCGGATAGACGCGGACGGCGGACTCCTCGACCGCGACGCCCGGGAAATCGGCCGAGTGCTCCGCCAGGTACGCGGCGGTCTGCATCGGGACGTCCAGCTTGAGCACGCGCGGAGCCAGCCGCTCCGCCTTGTAGGAGGCAAGCCGCTTGGTGATCTCGTCGACGGGCACCCCGATGACCGATGCCAGGTGCGCGACGAGCGTGGTGTCCTGCGAGATGGTCGCGGGCGCAGTCACGGCCATTACCGGACGGTTCGTCACGAGCGGGCGGCCCTTGATGTCGAGGATCCTGCCGCGCGCGGCGGGAAGCGACACCTCACGGATCCGGTTGCCCTCGGCGGCTGCGGCGAAGCTGCTGCCGGAGAGCACCTGCATCCCCCACAGGCGCGCCGTGAGCGACCCCAGCGCCACAAGGACGACGACGCCGAGTACGGCGAAGCGTCCTTTGAGCAGCTGGCGGAAGGTGGTCATCTTCGTCCTTTGCTGATGCGTCGTGCCCGCGATGCGCTGGCGGAGGTCGACGCGCTCACGTGCGTCACGCCAACCGGCGGAAGGACCTCATCTGACGGTCCGGACGCAAGATGCGCGCCAACCACGGGTACGCGAGCACGGCGAGCACCGTGTGGTAGAGAGCGGATGGGATCATCACCGTGATGATGTCGCGCCAGAACGTCGTGCTCATGCCCAGCACCACCAGCACCACGCCGTAGGAGAGTTCCGCGGTCAGGCTGGCGATCGCCACGACGGAGACCGGCAGCAGCCAGCCCTCGGCGAACATGTTGGCCGACAGCATCCCTGCGGCGTAGCCGACCAGCGTGAACACCAGCGCGTAGGGGCCGACCACCGAGGTGCCGATGAGGTCGAACAGCAGCCCGCCGACGAAACCGGACACCCCGCCGGCCACCGGGCCCTCGGCGAGAGCCAGGGTGACGACCACCAGGAAGATCAGGTTGGGGACGACGCCGAACACCGCGAGGTGCGGGGCGAGCGAGACCTGCAGGATCGCGGCGGCCAGCAGGGCGATGCCCGCGGGGAAGGCCTTGTTCACTCGCCACCTCCGGGCTGTCCTGTCGCCGAGCCGGCTCCGACGATCACGAGCACCTCTTCGATGTGGTCGATGTCGACCCGCGAAGCGACCGTGATGGTCGGGAACAGGTCCTGCTGCTGGGACGTCACGTCAGTGACCTCACCGACGACGATGTCCTTCGGGTACACCCCGCCGAGTCCGGACGTCAGCAACACGTCCCCGCGGATCGGCGCGGCGCTCTTGTCAACGAACTCGAGCTGCAGCGGGCCCTGGATCGAGCCCCGGACGATGCCGACCGAGCGCGTCCGCTGGACGAGCACGGAGACGCCGCTGTCCGCGTCGGTGATCAGACGCACCCGCGCGTTCCACGGCGTGACCTCGATGACCTGGCCGACGAGCCCTCCGGCCGCGATCACCGGGTCGCCGTCCTGGACCCCGCTGCTGCTCCCGCAGTCGATCAGGATCGACCGGTCGCGGGAGTCCGTCGCGCGGCCGACCACCCGCCCGCCGATGGTCTTGAGGTTCTGGGTCTTGGCGAAGTCGACGAGCGC
>PKWR01000172.1:0-4227 GCA_003133285.1 Coriobacteriia bacterium | reverse complement strand
CCGCGACGATGCCGACCCGCAGCCCATGCAGGGGACCCCGATCGCCCTCGCGGTACCACAGCGTCGTCACGACGAGAGCGGCCACGACAAGGCTCACGAGCAGGACTGGCCTGCCCGCGCCGCGGCGGGTGTCTATCTCTAGGCGTTTCACGTGGGCGGCTTCTTCTTCTCCCGCACCGGTCATGCGCACCTAGTGCGAGACGGTGAGGACCTTCTTCAGAACGTCGATCTCCTCGAGTGCCATGGCGGAGCCGAGGACGACGTTGATGAGTGCGTTCTCGGAGACGTGGACCGGGATCCCGGTCTCCGACTTGATGCGTTCGTCAAGGCCCTTGAGCAGGGCCCCGCCGCCGGTGAGCACGATGCCGAACTCCATCACGTCGCCCGACAGCTCCGGAGGGGTCTCCTCCAGCGTGGCCTTGACCGCCTGGACGATCGCCTTGGTCGGGTCCTCGACGGCGGTGCGGATCTCTTCGCTCGAGATCGTCAGGGTGCGGGGCAGGCCGGTCTGCAGGTCGCGCCCGCGGATCTCGACGTCGAGTTCCTCGGTGAGCGGGAATGCGCTGCCGATCTCGAACTTCATCTCTTCGGCCGTACGCTCGCCGATGAGCACGTTGTACTCGCGCTTGACGTGAGCCACGATCGCCTCGTCGAACTCGTCACCGCCGATGCGGATCGACTGGGCGACGACGATGCCGCCCAGCGAGATCACGGCCACCTCGGTCGTGCCACCGCCGATGTCCACGATCATGTTGCCGGTCGGCTCCTGGATCGGCAGGCCTGCGCCGATCGCCGCCGCCATCGGCTCCTCGATCAGGAACGCCTGGCGGGCTCCCGCCTGCATCGTGGCCTCGAACACCGCACGCTTCTCGACCTCGGTGACGCCCGACGGGACGCACACGACGACGCGCGGCTTCGGCTGCCACGGGAAGCGCTTCACGCGGGTCTTGTTGATGAAGTAGCGCAACATCGCCTCGGTGACCTCGAAGTCGGCGATGACGCCGTCCTTCAGCGGACGGATGGCGACGATCGATCCCGGGGTGCGGCCGAGCATGCGCTTGGCTTCGATGCCGACGGCCAGGACACGCTTGGTGTCCTTCTCGACGGCGACCACCGAAGGTTCGATGAGGACGATGCCCCGGCCACGGACCGAGACGAGTGTGTTGGCGGTGCCCAGGTCGACGGCCATGTCCGAGCCCCAGGAGTTCAAGAACATGTCGATCAGCGACACGGTGAGTCCTCTCGCGGGCATCAAGCCCGTTATCTGCGCGGAGGCGGCACCCGGTCCGACGGGCGCGCAGGTGCACGCGCACAGCGCGCGAACCTTGGAGGAGTCTAGCATAGCGAGGGCGTAACCCCTGTTCACAGGCGTGTCGTTGCCGTGGAGTTGCCGTGTGCTCGCGAAGGGGCGCGCCTCCCTGCGCTACAGGACCCCCATCTCCCTGAGGGACACGTGCGCCCCGCCGTCGCCGATGACGATGTGATCGAGGAGCTCGATCCCCAGGACCTCCCCTGCCCGCGCCAGGCGACGCGTCAGCTGGAGGTCGGCGCCCGAGGGCGTGGGGTCTCCGCTCGGGTGGTTGTGTACCACGATGACCGAGGCTGCCGACACGCGGACCGCCTCCTTGAAAAGCTCTCTCGGATGGACGATCGAGGCGTTCAACGAGCCGACAGACACCTCGACCATGCGCAGCAGCCGGTTCTTGGTCGTGAGGACGAGCGCCCAGAAGTGCTCCCGGTCGAGCCCGCGCAGTTGCGTGGCGCACAGACGCACCACGTCCTCCGGCGTGCTCACGACCGGTCTCTCCGACGCGGGCCACGCGGACGCACGCCGGGCGAGCTCCAGGCACGCGAGGAGGCGCGCCGCACCGGCGGGGCCGACGCCGCGGACGCGTACGAGCTCCTCCGCCGACACGCGCCACAGGGCGTCGGGTGCGCTGTGCGCCTCAAGAACGGCGCGGCCCACCTCGTCCGACCCTTCGGCCACCAGCAGTGCGACGAGAGCCGCGTCCGACAGCGAGTCCGCCCGCCCCGAAAGGACCGCGACCCGCGCCTCGACCGGCCGTGCGAGCAGGCGCGGAGCCATGCGCGCCACCACCCTTCCCTACCGTGCGCCGAACTCCGCGGACACGAGGGGAAGTCGGGAGAGAAGGAGATGCGACGAGTAGCCGATGACAAGCCCGCAACCCAGCGCGAGCAGGAGCGAGAACGGGGCGAGCAGGAGTGGCACGGCGGTCCCTGTGAGCAACGACGCGACCGCCAGCTGGGCCGCCACGTGCGCCGCGGCCCCGCCGACCGACCACCCGATGACCGAGAGCGACCGGAGACTCGACAGCCACGCCATGACCGCCCACGAGCAGAGCGCGCCCGCGAGGGCCATCGCGAAGGCGGGTCCGCCCAGCGAGCCGGTGGCCAGCGCCACGACCAGCACGCGCAACAGGGTCACCCGCAGAGCGGCCCCGCGGCCCACGAGCGCCAGCGCCAGCACGACCGCGAGGTTCGCCAGGCCGAGGCGCACGCCGGGCACCGGGATGGCGGGAGCGAACGCCGTCTCGACGATGCCGAGGATCGCGCCGACGGCGACCAGCATCGCGACCACGGCGACGGCTCGCGCGCTACCGGATGAGAGCGTCGGGCGCATCGGCCCTGCCCCCGATCCGAACGGTCACGCCGTTGGGAGCGCACACGATCGCGGAACCCGCCGCGGAGATGGCGCCGCTCCGGACGCACAGACGGTCGCGGCAGCCGGAGTCGGCCACGCGCACCGACCCGTGCTCCACCACGATCGTGACCGTGCTCTCCAGACCGCGGACGTCCAAGCGACGGGTCGCGTCGAGGGGCACGCGGTAGGTCGCGCGCGGCCCCGTAATCACTGCAACCGCGGCATCATGCCCCGACGCCATGCCCGCAAGCGGCCATGCCGCCAGCGCGAGCGCGGCCACGAGGGCGACGACGATGCGGTCCCCGCGTGTCACGCCCCGGCCTCCAAGGGTTCCACCGGCACGGCCGTGGTGCGTTGGGCCGTCGCCGCTGCGACGACTGCATCGTCGACCCTGAACCCGGGGTACGACTTCGCGAGCCCGTCGAGCTCCGACGCCGGCTGCGACGCGGCCCTGCCGTAGACGTCGATGCAGTCTTGAGGACACGCCTCCACGCAGGCGTAGCAGGAGATGCACAGGGCGGGATCCAGCACCGCCAGACCGTCGACGAGGCGCATGGCCCCCGTCGGGCAGGCCTTCTCACACTTCCGACAGGCGATGCAGCACATCGAGCACACGGCCCGGCGGTCCCTGACCGCCTCCCGCGACGCGCAGCGGACCGCGACAGCCGACTGGTCGTCCACGACCTGGAGCAATCCGGCTCCTCCGCGCGGGCACTCTTTGACGCAGATGGCGCAGCCCGTGCACTTCGCCAGATCGATCACGGGGAGTCGCCGCTCGTCGAGCGACATCGCATCGAACGGGCACGCCGCCACGCAGTCACCGAACCCGAAGCACCCGCTGGGGCACGCGATGCTCCCCCCTGCGAGCTTGGCAACGGCGGCGCAGCTGCGCAGGCCGCCGTACTCGTACTCCTGCCGGGTGTTCGTGCCGCCGCCGCAGTGACGCACGCTCACCAGCGGGATGAACTCGCAGCTCTCGCCGAGGATCTCGGCGATCGCCTCCGCCGTCGCCTTGCCGCCCGCGACACAGGTCGTCGCGGGAGCACGACCGGCAGCGATCGCCTCCGCGGCGGCGAAGCACGACGGGTTGCCGCAGGCGCCGCAGTTGGCGCCGGGAAGGGCGCTCAGGATGGCCTCGATGTTCGGGTCCACCTCGATGGCGAACTTCTGCGCTGCCGTGGCCAGCAGCGCGACCGATATGACGCCCAGGACCGAGAGGGCCAGGACCGCCTTGAGAACCAGTGCGATGTCCATGTCGCCCTCCCCTACAGCCCGAAGAGCGAGCCGAGCCCGATATAGCCGATCGAGAGCAGCGCGGCCGCGATGAACGCCATCGGAGTGCCCTTGAGCACGTCGGGGACCGGAGCCAGGTCCAGCCGCTCCCTGAGCGCAGTGAAGCACAGGAGCGCGAAGCCGTAGCCGAGCGCCACGCCCAGCGTGTAGACGAGGTTCTCGCCGAGCGTGAAGTGGTACGCCATGTTCATCTTGAAGAAGCCCGGCTTGACGGCCTCCGTGGCCGCTGCAAGAACGGCGCAGTTCGTGGTGATCAGCGGCAGGTAGATGCC
>PKWR01000103.1:4032-12886 GCA_003133285.1 Coriobacteriia bacterium | reverse complement strand
CGCCATCACCGAGACCGACGTCATGCTGGCCGACGCCTCCGACGCGATCATCATCGGCTTCAACGTGCGCCCGGAGCCCAAGGCCAAGGCGCTCGCGGAGACCGAGAAGGTCGACATGCGCCTCTACCGCGTCATCTACAAGGTCATCGAGGACATCAACGCCGCGCGCGTCGGCATGCTGAAGCCGACGATCGAGGAGCAGGAGACCGGCGTCGTCGAGGTGCGCGAACTGTTCCGCGTCCCGAAGATCGGCGTGATCGCAGGCTGCTACGTGACGCAGGGCGAGATCCATCGCGACGACCTGATCCGCGTCGTCCGCGAAGGGACGATCATCCTCGACGGGACCGTCCACTCGCTGCGCCGCTTCAAGGAAGATGTGAAGTCGGTCAAGGCCGGCTACGAATGCGGTATCGCACTCGAGAACTTCCAGGACCTCAAGGAGGGCGACGTCATCGAGTCCTACAAGAAGGTCTCGGTCGCCCGAGAGGAGTAGGTTTCCCATGCGTTCATTTCCCCGGACCCGCGCAATGAACGAAACGGTGCGGGAGGTCATCGCGCGCATCCTGCTCGAGGAGATCGCCGACCCCCGTGTCGAATTCGTCACGGTCACGGGCGTCGTGCTCAGCCCCGACCTGCGCTACGGCACGGTCTACATCGCCACCTCCGAGGGAGGCGATCCTGCCGAGGCCCTCGCGGGCCTCAAAGCGGCGACCGGCCGCATCCGTTCGCTCTTGGGCGAGCGCGTGCGCTGCCGCTATACAGCGGAGCTGACCTTCAAGGTCGATCCCGCGATCGAGGAGGCCACCCGCATCGCGAACGCGATCCGGCACGAGCGCGAGCTCGGCCGCGTCCCGGACGGGACGGGGGAGGAGCCCGACGATGCCGTCGACCTGTGACGCTGCCACCACGGAACATGCGGTCACCGAGGCGCTTCTCGCGGCCGGCACCGTCGTGGTCTGCGCGCACGTCAACCCCGACGGTGACGCGGTAGGAGCGGTCCTGGCGCTGACGCTCGCGCTGCGCGAGGCCGGCGTGAACGCCGTGCCCACGCTCGCCGACGCGCACGACGCGCCCGAGACCTACTCCTTCCTCGAAGGATTCGACCTCTACCGGCCCTGCGCCGAGCTCGACATCCCGGAGGTCTTCGTGGCGCTCGACACCCCGACGTGGGCGCGCCTCGGCGACGCCGAGTCGGTCGCCCGCTCGGCGGGCACGGTCATCGTCGTCGACCATCACGGGGACGACGCCTGCTACGGCTCCCTCAACCTCGTGGATGCCGACGCCGCGTCCACCGCCTCGATCGTGTGGCGGCTGCTGCCCGCGCTCGGGGTCGTGCCGACCCCCGCGATCGCGGCGGCGTGCTACGTCGCACTGATGACGGACACGGGGCGGTTCTCCTACAGCAACGCCACCCCGCGCGCGTTGCGCGATGCCGCCGACATGATCGAGGCGGGAGTCGACGCGCGCCGCCTGTTCACCAAGGTCTACGAGTCCCGCACCGCGCCCGCGCTCGCCCTGCTCGGCCGCGTGCTCTCCCGCATAACCATCGCCAACAACGGCCGCGTCGTGTACTCGTGGATCGCCGCGAACGACCTCGCCGAGACGGGCGCGCTGGCCGAGGAGACGGAGAACCTCGTCGACGTCGTACGGCAGACCGGCCGGGTCGACGCCGTCGTCATCTTCAAGGAAGAGGTCGACGGGACCAAGGTCTCGCTGCGCGCCAAGTGCCCCACGCTCGACATCGGCGCCATCGCGCGCTCCTTCGGCGGCGGGGGACACTTCGCCGCTGCGGGCGCGACACTCGATCTCCCGCTGGACGATGCGATCGCGACCGTTCTCCGCGTCCTGCCCGGGGGCGCGGCGTGAAACGCGGTGCGACCACGCTCGCAGGCATCCTGCTCGTCGACAAGCCCGCGGGGATGACCAGCCACGACGTCGTCGCGATCGTCCGCAGGGCGACCGGGGAAGGAAGGGTCGGCCACGCCGGCACCCTCGACCCGATGGCGACCGGGCTGCTCGTGGTCCTGGTCGGGCGGTACACGCGCCTCGAGCCCTACCTCTCCGCGGCCCGCAAGTCCTACCATGCCCGCATCCTCTTCGGCGCCGAGACCGACACGGACGACGCCGAGGGCACCGTCGTCTGCACGGCGCCCGTCCCGGATGCCGTGCGCGACCCGGCGTCCGCCGCTGAGACGCTTGCGGCGACCATGGGACAGTCGATGCAGATGCCGCCCGCGTACTCGGCGATCAAGGTCGGAGGCCGCGTTGCGCACCGCGCCGCCCGCGCAGGCGAGGCGCTGGATCTCGTGCAGCGGCCCATCGACGTCTACGAGGCGACGCTCGTTTCCCTGGACCCGGCGGCGCCCTCTTGGGACGTCGACTACGAGGTCTCCAAGGGCACTTACGTGCGCTCGCTCGCTCGCGACCTCGGCCGTGCATGCGGATCCGCCGCGCACCTCGGAGCGCTGCGCCGGACCGCCAGCGGCACTTTGAGCCTGGCCGACGCTCACACCCTCGACGCGATCGGCGAGGCCGCGGGTGGTGGCCGCATCGAGGAGCTCTTCACCGATCCGATCGCCGCCCTGGGGCTCCCGGTGCACGACGCCGACGCCGCGGAGCTCGCGAACGGCAGGTCGATCGCCTGCGGTGCCGCGCTCGGCGCGTCCGAGTCCGATCTGGTCGCCGTTGAGTCGGATGGCGTGCTGGCGGGCGTATACCGCGTGCGCGCCGACCGCCTCGTCCCCGCCGTGGTGCTGGTGACTGGAGGTTCTCTGTGAGCACGGTCCTTCACTGGGAGCCCGGCATGGAGCCCCTGGGGGCGTGCGTCGTCGCGCTCGGGGTGTTCGATGGCGTGCACATCGGTCATCAGGCGTTGGTGCGCGATGCCGTGGAACTCGCGCAGGCGAAGCGGGTCCGCTCGGTCGTCCTCACCTTCGACCGTGACCCCGACCAGGTGGTCAGCCCCGCTACGGCGATGGCCCAATTGCTCGACCTCGATGACAAGTTGAGCCTTCTGGCCCGGTTGGGCGCCGATGTCGTGCTCGTGGTGCCGTTCACGGAGCGCCTCGCCCGGACCGCCCCGCTCGTCTTCCTCGATGAGGTCCTGCTCCAGACCATGACGCCGCTCGCCATCACGGTCGGCTACGACTTCCGCTTCGGGCACCGCGCCGAGGGCGACGTCGACGTGCTCGTGCGCTACGGCGCCGCGCACGGCTTCACGGTCATGGCCCACCAGCTCGTCAGCGACGGCGAAGGCCCTGTCACGTCCACCCGCATCCGCCGCCTCGTGGATGCGGGCGACGTCGCGGGTGCGGCGCGCCTTCTCGGCCGGCCCCATCGTCTGCGCGGCGTCGTCGTCCACGGAAGGGGAGAGGGCGTCGAGCTCGACGCCCCCACGGCGAACCTGGTCACCGCACCCTATGCCGCCCTCCCGGCGCACGGCGTCTACGCCGGCCGGGTCGAGCTCGACGGGGTGGCGTACGCCGCAGCGGTGTCCGTCGGCCGGCCGCCCTCGTTCCCCGACGCGACAGCCGAGCTCGAAGTCCACCTGATCGGCTTCCGCGGAGACCTCTATGGTCGCACGATGAGCGTCGATCTGCTGCAGTACCTGCGCCCGCAGCGGCACTTCGATGACCCGCGGGAGCTGGCCGCCGCCATCCGCGCCGACGTCGAACGCGCCCGACAGGCGTTCCTGGAATAGGACACGCGGCGGGAGTCCGCTCGCGCCGAGGCCCCTCGCGTGTGCTACACTTCTCCGGCTGTCTGTATGCACGGCCCCGCGCTTGGAGCGGTACTCAACCACCGAGACCGCTCTCGGCCGGAGGCGACGAACCAAGACCTGAAAGGTGGGACCCAGTATGCCGCTCTCCAAGGACGTCAAGTCGGACATCATCACCGACAACAAGAAGCACGAGACCGACACCGGATCGACCGAAGTCCAGATCGCGCTGCTCACGCAGCGCATCCGCGACCTCACGGAGCACCTCCGCAGCCACAAGCACGATCACCACTGCCGCCGCGGGCTCCTCAAGCTGGTCGGCCAGCGCCGTCGCCTCATGAACTACCTGAAGAAGAGCGACATCGAGCGCTACCGCGCGATCATCGCCAAGCTCGGCATCCGCGGCTGATCCGCACGGCGGCCTAAATAGGTATCGACGGAAGCGGGGAGATACTCCTCGCTTCCGCGCATGAAGAGGGGGACGCCCACGAAGGGCAGTCCCGGATACGGACCGGGGGTTCGAGACCTGCCGGTCCACAGAAGAAGAGGAAGAGGAAGAGGATGGGAAAGGTAACCGAGTCGTTCGAACTGTACGGAAAGACCTACACGCTCGAGACCGGCGAGCTGGCCAAGCTGGCCGGCGGCGCCGTGGTGGTGCGACAGGGTGACACGATGGTCCTGGTCACCGCCACGGCCTCGAAGTTCCCCAAGGACCTTGATTTCTTCCCGCTGACCGTCGACTTCGAGGAGCGGATGTACGCCGCGGGTAAGCTGCCCGGCGGCTTCATCAAGCGCGAGAGCCGGCCGAGCGAGAAGGCCGTGCTCACCGCACGCATGATCGACCGTCCGATCCGCTCGTCGTTCGCGGACGGGTTCCGCAACGAGGTCCAGATCATCGCGACGGTGCTCTCGGCCGACCAGGTCAACCAGCCCGACGTCATCTCCATCATGGGCGCCTCGTCCGCGCTGCTCGCCGCCGGCATCCCCTTCGAGGGTCCGCTGGCCGGCGTCCGCGTCGTCCGCGATGCTGCAGGCGCGTTCATCGTGAACCCGTCGTTCGAGGAGGCCGAGGCTTCCGATCTCGACCTCATCGTCGCCGGCTCCAAGGACGCCGTCTACATGCTCGAGGCCGGTGCGCACGAGGTGTCCGAGGAGGACATGCTCTCCGCGCTGATGTTCGCGCAGGACGCCATCGGGGCCTTCTGCGAGGTCCAGGAGCGCTTCCTGGCCAAGATCGACATCACGCCGATGATCGTCCCGGTGCACGAGATCGACCCGGCGCTGGTCGACCGCATCTTCGCGGCCGGCACCGACAAGATGAACGTCGCCCTCCACAACGCCGACAAGGCCTCTCGTATGGCCGACGTCCAGGCGGTCAAGGACGAGATCATCGCGACCTTCACCCCCGAGGAGATGGCCGCAGACGGCAAGGACATCAAGGCCGTCCTCAAGAAACTGGAGAAGAAGACCATGCGCACCATGGTCCTTCAGACGGGGGAGCGTGCCGACGGCCGCGCCGTCGATGAGGTCCGCCCGATCTCCACGGTCGCCGGCTACCTGCCGCGCAGCCACGGCTCGGGACTGTTCACCCGCGGCCAGACGCAGGTCCTGTCCGTGCTCACGCTCGGGATGCTCTCCGAGTGGCAGCGCATCGACACCATCGACGTCTCCGAGGGCAAGCGCTACATCCACCACTACAACTTCCCGCCGTTCTCCGTCGGCGAGACGGGCTTCATGCGTGGCCCGAAGCGTCGCGACATCGGTCATGGCGCGCTCGCCGAGCGCGCCCTGCTGCCGGTCGTCCCCGCTGAAGAGGACTTCCCCTACACGCTCCGCATCGTCTCCGAGGTGCTCGCCTCCAACGGCTCGTCCTCGATGGGCTCGGTGTGCGGATCAACCCTCGCGCTGATGGACGCCGGCGTGCCGATCTCGGCCCCCGTCTCCGGCATCGCGATGGGGCTCATCAAGGAAGGCGACGACGTCGCCATCCTCACCGACATCCAGGGCCTCGAGGACTTCCTCGGCGACATGGACTTCAAGGTCGCCGGCACGGCCAAGGGCATCACGGCCATGCAGATGGACAACAAGGCCAAGGGTCTGTCCGTCGACATCCTGCGCCGTGCGCTGATGCAGGCCAGGGAAGGCCGCGCCTTCATCCTCGCCAAGATGATGGAGTCGATCTCCGAGCCGCGCGCCGAGCTCAACGAGTTCGCGCCGCGCGTGCTGACCATCAAGATCCCGACCGACAAGATCCGCGACATCATCGGCCCCGGCGGCAAGATGATCCGCTCGATCATCGAGGCGACCGGCGCTCAGATCGACGTCAACGACGACGGCACCGTCTACATCGCCAGCCGTGACAAGGGTGGCGAGGAAGCGGTCGCCCGCATCCGGATGATCATCAAGGAGCCGGAGATCGGCGAGAAGTACACCGGCCGCGTCGTGTCGATCCAGCCGTTCGGGGCGTTCATCGAGCTCTACCCGGGCAAGGACGGTCTGCTTCACATCTCGCGCGTGGCCAAGGGCCGCGTCGAGAAGGTCGAGGACGTCCTCAGCATCGGCGACGAGATCGAGGTCGAGATCATCGACATGGACGACAAGGGCAAGGTATCGCTCGACCGCATCAACAAGCCGGACGCCCCCGCGGGCTCCGGAGCACCCCGCCCCTCGGGTGACCGTCCCCGCTCCGACCGCCCCGGCGGCGGCAGCGGCCACGGCGGACCGCGCCGCCAGCACTAGGCAGCGCGCGTTCCCAAGAAAGCACTTCGGCGGCCCGGCCCCGGCAACAGCCCGCGAACGTCAGCGGGTGCCGGGGCCGGGCCTTGCTCTAGACTGTCTGAAGCACCACGAAACGCCGGCGAACGGAGCTCCCGTGTTCTACGACCGCACAGTCCTCGACAACGGCATCACCGTCATCTCGGAGTCGATCCCGACGGTCCGCTCCGTCGCGCTCGGCATCTGGGTGGCCGCGGGGAGCCGCGACGAGAACCCGGACGAGGCGGGCATCTCCCACTTCCTCGAACACATGATGTTCAAGGGCACCTCGACCCGCAGCGCGCGCGACATCTCCGAGTCGTTCGACCGCCTCGGGGCCGAGGTCAACGCCTTCACGAGCGAGGAAGCGACCTGCTACTACTCGCGCGTCATCGACCGTCACGCCGACGAGGCCTTCGGGGTGCTCGCCGACATGGTCGTCGACTCCTCGTTCGACGAGGAGGCCTCAACCTCCGAGCGCGAGGTCGTGCTCGAGGAGATCTCCCGCACCGAGGACACGCCCGACCACAAGGTCGACGACCTGTTCTCCCGCACGATCTGGCCCGAGCACCCCATCGGCCGCCCGGTCCTCGGAGAGCGCGAGACGGTCGGCGCCTTCGTGCCGGCACAGCTGCACTCCTACACGAGCAGGCACTACCGCACGGGCGACATCGTCGTGGCGGCCGCGGGGAACCTGTCGCACGACGACGTCGCGGCGCTCGCGTCCACGGCGCTCACCGGCCTTCCCGTCGGTCCTCGCGCGGAACGTGAGCTCCGGCCCGCTGAGGCCGCACGCCACGTCGCGGTGGCGACGAAGGAGACCGAGCAGGCCCACATCTGCTGGGGCACGCTGTCGATCGACGCCAACTCCGCCGACCGCTTCGCCATGGACCTGCTCAACGCGGTGCTCGGCGGAAGTATGGCGTCGCGCCTCTTCCAGGAGATCCGCGAGAAGCGCGGCCTGGCCTACGCGGTGAACTCGTACAACGCCCTCTACACGGACACCGGGGCGTTCATGGTCTACGCCGGCACCCGTCCCGAGAACACCAAGCTGGTCGTCGAGCTCATCACCGCCGAGGTTGCAAAGGTCCTCGACAGCGGCATCACCGCCGCCGAGCTCGACCGCGCGCGCGAGTCGGTCGACGGACACATGGTGCTCGGCCTCGAGAACACCAACCGCCGCATGATGCGCCTGGGCGGCCCCGAGGTCGGCGGCCGCGAGCTGCTCTCCATCGACGAGGTGATCGAGCGCTACGGCGCCGTCACACTGGAAGACATCCACCGCGTCGCGAAGGCGACGCTGGGCGGACCGCGGACGCTTGCCGTCGTCGGGCCGCACACATCCGACGAGATCGAGGCGCTGCTCGCGTAGGGTCCCGTCCTTTCTCGAAGCGAAGGGGAGTGCAGCGATGATCGACGTCATCGTCACCGGAGCCGCCGGCCGTATGGGCCGTGAGGTCGTACGCGCCGTCACCGCGGCCGAGGGCATGCGCGTCGTCGCGGCCATCGACCCGTCATCTCCGGGCGTCGCGCTCGACGACGGCGCAGGAGCGAGCCTCCTGACGAGCGCCGATCTCGACGCCGCCCTCGAAGGCGGAGGCGAGCGGGTGCTCGTCGACTTCACCGTCCCGACAGCGGTGGAAGCCACGGTCGCGCGCGCGCTCGCTGCCGGCGTGCACTGCGTCGTCGGGACCACCGGCATCACCGAGGAGCGCTGGCGCGCGTTGGCCGCCGGCGCGCCCGACGGCGTCTGCCTGTTCGTCGCGCCGAACTTCGCCGTGGGCGCCGTGCTCATGATGCGGTTCGCGCAGACCGCCGCGCGATTCATGCCGCACGTCGAGATCATCGAGCTCCACCACGACCGCAAGCTCGATGCGCCGTCGGGGACCGCGATGCGCACCGCACAGCTGATAGCGGAGGCGCGCAGGAGCGTCCCGGCCGCGCCCGGCCGGGAGACCGAGATCGCCGAGGGCGCGCGCGGCGCGCTCGTCGACGGTGTGCCGGTCCATTCGGTGCGCCTTCCCGGGCTCGTGGCGAACCAAGAGGTCATCTTCGGGGACGTCGGACAGACCTTGACGCTGCGGCACGACACGATCGACCGCACCTCGTTCATGCCGGGTGTCGTGCTCGCCGTCCGCGAGGCGTCCAAGCACAGCGGACTGGTGATCGGCCTCGAGGAGTTGATGGGCCTGTGAGCGAGGCGGCCGCGTCCGGCGGCCACGTGCTGGTCCAGAAGTTCGGCGGGACCTCGGTGGCCACGCCGCAGGGACGGGGGGCGCTGCGCGCTCGCGTGCGAGACGCGCTCGATGCGGGCCGTTCGCCGGTCGTCGTCGTCTCCGCGATGGGGCGCGCGGGTGCGCCCTACGCGACCGACACGCTCCT
>PKWR01000103.1:0-3997 GCA_003133285.1 Coriobacteriia bacterium | reverse complement strand
GCGACCGCGATGACGGGAGCCGAAGCCGGCGTCCTCACCGATGAGGACTTCGGCGACGCGTCGGTGCTGCGCGTCGACCCCGCGGCGCTCACGGCGGCGCTGGAGGCCGGGCTCGTGCCCGTGGTCACCGGCTTCCAAGGGGCCACGGCATCAGGGGAGACGACCACTTTGGGCCGCGGAGGTTCCGACACGAGCGCATGCGCCATCGCCGCGGCCCTGGGGGCGCTCGCCGTCGAGATCTACACCGATGTCGACGGGGTGATGACCGCCGATCCGCGCACCTGCGAAGGCGCGAGGGTCCTCGACGCGCTGCAGTACGAGGAGCTCTTCCAGATGGCACGAGCCGGGTCGAAGGTGATGCACGCGCCCGCAGCGGAGACTGCGATGACCGCCGGGGTGCCCGTGTGGGTCCGGAACGCGTCGACGCGCTCGCCCGGAACGCTGATCACGGACGCGGAGCGGCTCCTCGGAGAACGCGCCCGTCGCGTGGCGACGGCGGTCAGCCATTCGGACGGCGTCGCACGTGCGATCGTGACGCTCCCGGACGGGGAGGGCCGGGTCGGGTCGCTCACCGCGGTCTTCCGCGAGATGGCAGACGCCGGCGTCTCGCTCGACATGTTCACCCCCTTGGGGGACGCTCTGGCGCTCTCGTTCGACGAAGACAGGCTCGAGGACGTCCGGAACGTGCTCGACTCGCTCGGCCTGAGCGCCCGTTTCGAGACCGGCCTGGCGACCGTGACACTCGTCGGAGCCGGCATGCACGGCGTCCCGGGCGTCATGGCGCGCATCGCCGCGGCGCTCGCGGCGGGCGGCGTCGAGATCCTGCAGGTGGCCGACTCCCACTACACGATCTCGGTGCTGGTGGAGCGTGATACCAGCCGTCAGGCCGTCCACGCACTGCACGACGAGTTCGGTCTGGGCGGGTAGTATGTAGCCAGCGCGTCCGCGACTGGGGGAGGTCCGCCATGACTGGCCACGATGCCAAGGTCGTTCCGATCGGTGATGCTGACGATCTCGTGCTCTACGGCACGAAGGCCCAGTCGCTCGCGCGTCTGGCCACGGCAGGATTCCCCGTCCCCCAGGCTTTCTGCATCTCGGCCGACGCCTGTCGCGAGCACAGCGACCGCGCGGGCGTCGCGGCCCTCACGGCCATCCTGCGGGGAGTGCCGGCCTCCGCTCCCGCCGTCACGTTGACTCCGATCCTCCAGCGCATCCGCTCCTCCGTCATCCACACTCCGCTCGACGGGGCCCTCGTCGACTCCGTCCAGGCGGCCTTCGACAAGATGGGCCCCGGCGCGGTGTCGGTCCGCTCGTCCGTGACGGCTCCCGACATGGTGACGGGCCCGCTGGTCGGCCGCCACGGGACCTACTTCGTGCCGGGCTTCCAGGAGGTCCTTCACGCCATCACGCACTGCTGGACCTCCCTGTGGGGCGACCTGTCGTGGCGCGACCGCGAGGCCGCGGGACTTGCCGACGCCGATGTGTCCGTCGCGGTCGTGGTCCAGCGTCTGATCTCCGCCACATCTTCGGGCGTCGTGTTCACCGCGGACCCGGCGACCGGGGACCGGGACCGGATCATCGTGGAGAGCTGCTACGGCCTCGGAGAGGCGATCGTCGCCGGCAAGGTGAAGCCGGACCGGTTCACGCTCACCCGGGCGGACCTCGCGCTGACGTACTCCGACGTCCATCCGAAGCCGGTCCACCTCGTCCTCGACGAGGGCGGGCGCGTGGTCCAGCGGATCGTGCCGCCCGACCAAGCCGCCGCCGCGAGCGTCACCCCCTATGAGGTGCGCGAGATCGCGGCGCTGGCGCTCAACGTCGAGGACCTGACCGACGGCCCGGCGTGCGTCGAATGGGCGCGCGCGGCAGGCGTCACCTGGCTGCTGCAGGCACGTCCGCTCATCGTGGGGCGCTAGCCTCACGACCCTCGTCATGGTGGTAGGCCGGTGACGGTGCGGGAACGTCCGCGGCCCTCGCAGGCGTACTTCGCGCTGCCTGTGGCACAATGAGAGCCACTGAAGGGGTACACCACCCGCAACGGGCCGGCGAACGCGCCCGAGACACTCGACGACAAGGGGCTGCAGACACCATGGCGAATCCGCGGTTCGGGCGCCTTATCACCGCGATGGTGACGCCCTTCACCCCCGATCTCGAACTCGACCTGCCGCGCACGGCGGGGCTGGCTTCGCGCCTGCTCGACCAGGGCAGCGAGGCGCTCGTCGTGTGCGGCACGACCGGCGAGTCGCCAACGGTCTTCTACGACCAGAAACTCGAGGTCTTCCGCGCGGTGATCGACGCGGTAGGGGACAGGGCCCCCGTCATCGCCAACGTCGGCGACAACTGCACGGCCGACTCCGTCAAGTTCGCCCGCAAGGCGGCCTCCCTCGGAGTGGACGCGCTTATGTGCGTCGTCCCGTACTACAACAAGCCCCCGCAGGAGGGGCTGTACCGCCACTTCCGCGCCATCGCCGAGGCCGTCGACGTCCCGGTGCTGCTCTACAACATCCCGGGCCGGTGCGTCGTCAACATGACGGCCGAGACGACCCTCCGCCTCGCACGCGACGTCGAGAACATCGTCGGCGTCAAGGAGGCCTCGGGAGACCTGGTCCAGATCGCGCGCATCGTCGAAGGAGCGCCCGACGGCTTCGAGGTCCTCTCGGGCGACGACGGGATGACCCTTCCTATGATGGGCGTGGGCGCCACCGGCGTGATCTCGGTAGCGAGTCACGTCGCAGGCCCGCAGATGCGCGAGATGGTCGAGGCGCACGCCGCGGACGAGCACACCCGCGCGCTCTCGCTGCACCTCAGGCTCCTCCCGCTCTTCAACGCGCTGTTCATGACCTCGAACCCGATCATGGTCAAGGATGCGCTCGCGCAGTGCGGCTTCCCCGTAGGGACGTGCCGTCTGCCGCTCGTTCCACCCACTGACGTACAGTCGGCCGACCTCGGGCGCGTGCTCGAGCACCTCGGCCTTATCTGACCCAAGCGAAGCGTCGCGCCGGGCGGGGGGCCCTGCGCGAGGTCGAGCTCCACCCATCGGCGACCTTGCGTCGTCCGAAAGAAGAACCCATGACAAGAGCCAAGGCGAAGAACAAGAACGTGTTGCGCGTCATCCCGCTCGGCGGGCTCGATGAGATCGGCAAGAACATGACCGTGCTCGAGTACGGCGACGACATGATCGTCGTCGACGCGGGGCTCATGTTCCCCGACGCCGAGCTTCCCGGCGTCGACCTCGTCCTGCCCGACTACTCCTACATCCTCAAGAACCGCGAGCGCCTTCGCGGCATCGTCATCACCCACGGTCACGAGGACCACACCGGCGCGCTACCGTACCTCCTGCGCGACCTCGGCACCCCGGTGCCGGTGCTCGGCTCGAAGCTGACCTGCGGCCTCATCGAGGGCAAGCTCGCCGAGTTCGACATCAAGAAGCCCAAACTGCGCGTGGTCAAGCCGGGGATGCACATCACCCTCGGCGTCTTCGGGTTCGACTTCGTGGCCACCAACCACTCGATCCCGGACTCGTTGGCGCTGCTCATCCGGACTCCGGTCGGCACCGTCCTGCACACCGGCGACTTCAAGTTCGACCAGACGCCGATCGACGGCCGCGGCACAGACTTCGCGGCGCTGACGAAGGCCGGGCGGGACGGCGTGCTGCTGATGCTCTCCGACTCGACGGGAGCGGAGAACGCGGGCTACACACACCCCGAGCGGGAAGTGGAAGCCACGCTGATCCGTCTCATCGCCGATGCGCCCGCCCGCGTGATCATCGCGTGCTTCTCGAGCCACATCCACCGTGTCCAGGAGGTCTGTGACGCCGCGGTGGCCGCCGGCCGCAAGGTGGTCGTCACGGGCCGGTCCATGATCAAGAACACCGGCATCGCCCGTGAGCTCGGCTTCCTCGACATCGCGGCCGAGAACATCGTTGACGCCTACAACGCAGGCGACCTGCCTCCGGAGAAGATCGTCGTGCTCTCCACCGGCAGCCAGGGCGAGCCGC
>PKWR01000166.1:14452-14701 GCA_003133285.1 Coriobacteriia bacterium | reverse complement strand
ACACGCGCTTTACGCCCAATAAATCCGAACAACGCTTGCACCCTCCGTATTACCGCGGCTGCTGGCACGGAGTTAGCCGGTGCTTCCTTTGTGGGTACCGTCAAGAATGCCGAGTATTAGCCGGCATCATTTCTTCCCCACTGACAGAGCTTTACGACCCGAAAGCCTTCATCACTCACGCGGCGTTGCTGCGTCAGGGTTTCCCCCATTGCGCAAAATTCCCCACTGCTGCCTCCCGTAGGAGTCTGG
>PKWR01000166.1:0-14413 GCA_003133285.1 Coriobacteriia bacterium | reverse complement strand
CCGTGGGCTTATCCGGTATTAGCACCCCTTTCGAGATGTTATCCCAGATACCAGGGCAGGTTATCCACGCGTTACTCACCCGTGCGCCACTTTCACCGGAGCAAGCTCCGGATCACGTTCGACTTGCATGTGTTAAGCACGCCGCCAGCGTTCGTTCTGAGCCAGGATCAAACTCTCCAGTTTATTTAGTAAACGGAAAATCCGATGCTAGTTTTTGAAACGACTGACATGTTTGTTACAAAACCCACAATGCTGTTTCGTCTACTATTTAGTTTTCAAAGACCAAGCCGACATTTGCGACAGACTCGACACCCTACCTGAACTGATGTAACCTGTCAAGAAAAAGTTTCCGGTTTTTTGGAAGGGCGATCCTGTTGGATCGACCCGCAGGCAGAGTTCGCACACCATGTGGTATTCGAGCCCTAGCCCTTTTTCCTGCCGGTACATATTCGTTTGCAAAGAGCCGTGTGCTGCGAAGTCACACTTTATAACAAAAGGAATCCTGAACGTCAACGCCTTAATGAGTAAAATTCTCCAACGAAGGGTGTCAGGCACGGGATGCCCCTAAACTGGGTCGCCGGCTATGGATGTATCTGGGACCGTTGGCCGGGAACGGCTCTCGCACGAATTTACACGGGGGGGGACACAAGGAAACAAGCCGAAACCCAGGGAGGGGGGACTTACGGCCCGCGTCTAGGCGCCTTCATCTGGTCAGGGTAAGCCGCGTGCGCATCCCGCTTACCCTTTGGTATAGAGGACAGCTACGGCGCGGGCACGGACCTCGCCCACGGAGACATAGCCGTGTGGCTCGGAGGACTCGTAATAGATGCTGTCGCCCGGCAACAGCCGCATCACCTGGTCAGCGTAATGGAACTCCAACTCGCCGTCCAGCAGGTAGAGGAATTCCACCCCTTCGTGGCTGTAGTAAAGGGTGTCGTCCCACGCCCGCTGCTCGAACTCGACCAGGAAGGGCTCGACTTTCTTCTGACGGATGCCGGGGGCAAGCGGCTTGTACCTATATCCCTGCACCATGTCCTTACCCGGCCGGCGCTGGCTGATTGCCGCCTGCTCGCCGCGGGTCAAAACGAATTTCTGGCGGTCACCCGCCTCCTCGAAAAAATAATGGATGCCGACGCCAAGTCCGTTGGCGATCTTTAGCAGCGTCGCAATGGGAGGGGTCACCTGATCGTTTTCGATCTGTGACAGCAGCGGTTTTGACAGCCCCGTTATATCGGCCAGGACCTGGAGAGTCAATCGCTGTTCCTGCCGCAGACCACGCACCTTCTCGCCCAGCTTCATCTCCCGGATTTCCTGCTTTATCTTGTCTTGCACGCGCGTACCCCCATTCATGCATATATAGGAAAAACAGATCCGGCGTCAAGGGGTATTTGCAGCAAGCAGCAAGCGAGTAAAACCATTCCTGAACCGGACCCGAATCAGGCGAAGAGGTTGACATCAGTCCATTTTTTGGCTAGGCTTTATGCTTTGCGTTCGATTGCATCTAGCTCAAAGGAGCATCACATGAAAAGCGCCAGACTTCTCATTGCCTGCCTGATCATCTGCAGCGCCCTGTCCGCCTGCAAGAAAAAGCAGGGCGTCACCTTCTACGAGTCGAACCGGAAGGAGAGCGCCGAGGCCCCGGTGCAGGAGGTCCCCAAGGATATCTTGGCGACCCAGCAGGGTTTCGTCACCCTGGCAAAGAATGTCACCCCTTCGGTCGTGAACATCTCCACCATCGGCAAGAAGAAGCTGGTGCGCCCCTTCTTCGAATCCTCGCCATTCTTCGAGGATTTCTTTGGCGAAAAAGGCGGTCATCCAGAATACCGAAGGGAGCATAGCCTGGGCTCCGGCTTCATCATCAACAAAGACGGCTTCATCGTCACCAACGATCATGTGGTCCGGGACGCGGAGACCATCCAGGTGAAGCTATCCAACGAGAGCGTCTACATCGGCAAGGTGATCGGCTCGGACCCGAAGACGGACATCGCCGTTATCAAGATCAACGCCAAGGAGCCGCTGCCGGCCGTGGTCTTGGGCGATTCGAGTAAGTTGCAGGTGGGGCAGTGGGCTGTCGCGATCGGCAACCCGTTCGGCCTGGACCGGACCGTGACGGTCGGCGTGGTCTCGGCTACCGGCAGGTCCAATATGGGGATCGAGACCTATGAGGATTTCATCCAGACCGACGCCTCCATCAACCCGGGTAATTCCGGCGGGCCGCTGCTCAACATATATGGAGAGGTGATCGGAATCAACACCGCCATCGTTGCGGCCGGCCAGGGCATAGGCTTCGCCATCCCGGTTAACATGGCGAAGCAGGTGGTGACCCAGCTGATCAACAAGGGGAGCGTGAGCCACGGCTGGCTAGGCATTTCCATCCAGACGGTGACCGAGGATATGGCGCGCTCCTTTGGCCTTCCCAAGACCTACGGCGCCCTGGTAAATGAGGTGGTGGCCGGCGGCCCCGCGGCCAAAGCGGGTATACTGCAGGGCGACGTCATCACCGCCTTCGACGGCAACACGGTGAAGGACGTACGCCAGTTGCAGCGGCTGGTGGGAGAGACCCCGGTCGGCAAACGGGTCGAGCTGGAATTGTACCGAAACGGCAAACCGCTCAAGGTCTTCGTGACCACCACGCCCGCCGAAAGCGCTCCGGCCCAGACCCAGAACCCCACCGAACGCGAGGCGGGAACGCTCGGATTATCGGTCGAGGAACTGGGCGCCGAGATGCGCTCCAGGGGGATGACCGGCGTGGTGGTCAGCGATCTGGAGCCGGGCGGCGTCGCCGAAGACAGCCCGCGCGATCTTCAGGTTGGCGCCGGGCTCTCTGCCCGCCAGCGCGCGCAGGATCGCCGTCGCGAAGGCGCGCCACGATACCGAGCCGCCGACGAAGTCGCCCGGGTAGGGGCGCAGCGACGCCGCGGTCACGCGTCGAAGGTCGATCTGCGACTTCGCGAACTCCAGCTTCCGGTGCTCGTAGATGAAGCGGTACACGTCCTGGCGGAACCCCAGCGCCGGGCTGACGGGCTCGGGCGGCCGGTGCACGATCTGCCAATCGCCGTCGAGGAACATGTCGCCGCCGTGCATGCGCGCGTTGATCACGTAGTCGATGTCCTCGCCGCGCAGCACCCACGGGTCGAACGAGACGTTGGCGTACATGTCCCGGTGCAGCGCCATGCAGCCACCGAACGCGAGGTTCGAGGGCTTCACCCGCGGAGGCGCGTCGACCGCCCCCATGGCCTGGTTGTAGTAGTCGGTCTGGCGCCAGAAGGCGTCGGACCAGTGAGCTTCGTCCTTGAGGTGGTGGCCGCCCATGGCGTCCACGTAGTAGCCGGTCTTCGCGAACAGGACCTTGCCCTCGGGGGTCTTCATGCCGAGGCCCTCGACGCCCGTGTGCAGGAAGTCCGGGTCGGTGATGACCTCGTCGTCGTCGATGAACACGCACACGTCCGCGCCCAGCGTGGCGGAGACGATGAGCCCGGTGTTGCGGACGGCGCCGTAGCCCGTCAGGCTCACGCCGGACACCATGTCGGAGAACTCGAGCTGTTCGAGCCTTCGGTGCAGCGATCCGAGTGCCGCCGGGCCGAACACCATGGTGTCCAGCCTGGGGAACTCGTCCATCATGCCGCGGACGCGGTCCTCGGCCTCGTGCACGATCGACGAGTCGGTCGCCGCGACGAGCACGACGATCTTGCCGACGTCGCGCACGCCCTCGAGGGAGCGCAGGCACGCCGGAAGCGGGCTCTCGCCGTCGATCGGCGTGGGGTGGTCGTAGACGTTGGCGAGACGATCGCTCGACCTGCCGCCGCGGCGGGTCCAGAAGGTCGGGATGACGATGCTGGTTGTCATCGTGTCTCTCACGTTGTGTGGGGTGCCGTCTGACCGGCTCACGCGGCGTCAGGCAGGGCCGCGCGCGCGCGACCCGACGCATAGTGTACCGCTTCGGCGCGGAAACACCGCCCGCGCAGCCGCCCCGCGCGTGACCGCTCCGAGGCGTTCGAGCTAGACGACCACGTCCGAGGGACGGCCGCAGCGCGCGCACGATCCATCCACCGCCGTCTGCTCCACAACGGCGTACCCGTCGCGCCTCACCAGCAGGGCCCCGCAGCCGGGGCAGGTGGTGTCCTCGGACCCGGGCTCCGACACGTTGCCGAGGTAGACGTAGTGCAGCCCGGCCTCGACGCCGATATCGCGCGCGCGGCGCAGGGTCGCCAACGGCGTGGGCTCCTTGTCCGCGAACTCGAGGTACGGGAAGAACCGTGTGATGTGCCACGGAGTGTCCAGACCGAGGTTGCCGGCCACCCACTCGGCCAGGTCGCGCAGCTGACCCTCGTCGTCGTTGATGCCGGGGACGACGTTGGTGACCACCTCCACGTGCATCCCATGCACGTGCTTCGCCCGCTCGGCCGCCCGCAGCACGGGCGCGACCGACGGCACCCGGCACAGCGTCCGGTAGGCCTCGTCGGTCATGCCCTTCACGTCGACCCGCCACACGTCCACGGAGTCGGCCAGGTAGTCGAGTCCCTCGAGCGTGATGTAGCCGTTGGTGACCATGACCGTGTACAGCCCCGCCTCGTGGGCGAGCCCGCCGCAGTCGCGCACGTACTCCGCCTGGATCACGGGCTCGTTGTAGGTGAACGCGACGCCGGCGCACCCATGGTCGCGAGCAAGCGTGACGACGTCCGCGGGCGCGAGGTCACTCAGGGCACCGTCCTCGACGTGCGCGCGACTGATCTGCCAGTTCTGGCAGTGGCCGCACTTCATGGTGCAGCCCACGGAGCCGATCGATAGCGCGAGCGTGCCCGGGCGGTAGTTGAAGACGGGCTTCTTCTCGATCGGGTCGACAGCGACCGACGAGACGCGCCCGTACGTGAGCGCGATGAGTGTGCCGTCGACGTTGCGGCGCACTCCGCACACCCCCGAGGCGCCGGGACGGATCCTGCACGCGTGCGGGCACAACCCGCAGCGGATCGCATCGCCCTCGGGCTTCCACAGGTCTGCCGTATGGGACTCCACGACGACCACCTCCCCTAGCCGGGCGCCAATCGCACTTGGTTGCGGCCCATCGCCTTCGCTTGGTACAGGGCGCGGTCGGCCGCCTCGAGCAGTTCGAGCGGCTGCGTCCCGACCCCGGCCGCCGCCACCCCGATGGAGGCGCGGACCGCGATCTCCCGCGCACAGCCGCCGCGCTGCGCGTCGACGAGAAGGTGCGCGACCTCGCCGCGCACCTTCTCGGCGACCGCGAACGCGTCCGTCTTGGCGGTCGCGGGCAGGATGATCGCGAACTCGTCGCCCCCGTAGCGGCACGGAAGGTCCGTGGCGCGCAGCGTGAGGCGCAGAAGGTCGGCCACCGCCGCGAGCACGGCGTCGCCGCACAGGTGCCCGTGGTCGTCGTTGACGGACTTGAACCCGTCGAGGTCGAGCATCAGCAGGCACAGGGGGCCACCGTAGCGGTCGTGCCGCGCGCACTCGTCCCGAAGCCGGTCCGAGAGCATGCGGCGGTTCCACAGGCCCGTCAGCGCGTCGAGCGTCGCCGACTCCTGCAGCTGCGCCACTTCCTCCGTCAGCTTTCGGCGCTGCAGCGGGAAGCAGACCTCCCAGGTCGAGTCGCCGCGGAAGACAGCCGCGGCCTGCTCGAAGCAGGTCTCATAGCCGCAGGCGCGGCAATCGAGCAGGTCGGCATCGGTAACGAAGCCGGCCTCGTGCAGGATCTCGCGCAGCGTGGCCTCGGGGGGCTCGTGCACGTCGACGGGAGCGGGCTCGAATGACCGGCGCAACTCGATCGGAGGCAGGCTCCGGGCGATCGCGCGACTGGAGACGGCCGTTCGCGCGCGCCGGTGGCTGTCCGCGGCCTCCAGGTTGCGCTTGGCGAAGAGCGACATGCCCGGGTCGACCGTCGGGCCGTCGATGCACCCTTCGCAGTTGAGCGCGTCGATGATCGCGGGCGCCGCCTCGCCCGCGACTATCGCGGTGAGCAACGCGTCGAGTTCCGCAAGCCCGCGGACCACCTTCACCGCCGGGTCGAGCAGCGGGTGCGCGACGAGCGTCGACCGCGGGTAGCCGTCCGTGAGCGAGACCTCCTGCAGGGGCTCGGGGCGTCGCTCCCGATGCGGGCTGCGGGCAACGCAGGGGTGGGCCGCTCGGTCCATCCTCCCGATCGCGCGCTTCAACTCGTCGAACCCGATGGCGACGTCCACGACCCCCGCGAACTCAGGAGAGAGCGCCTCGTCCTTGCGCGCGTAGCACGGTGAGACATAGACGACGGCGGTACCGGGAGGGTACAGCGCCTTGATGATCGCGGCCTGCGCGATGTAGGGCGGCACGATCGGGGCGAGCGCGCCCACGAGCGAAGGATAGCGGCGGCGCACCCACTCGTTGACCACGGGGCACGTGGAGCGGATGACGGGGACGCCGGTGTTCGCCGCGTGCCGCACCTCGTACTCCATGGCGACGACCTCCGCCCCGAGCAGCGTCGACTCGACGGCGTAGAAGCCTGACTCCAGCAGCGCTCCCTCGACCGCCTCGGGCGCCATGGGGTGCAGGGCGGCCACGAACTCGGTGGCGAGCAGCGCGACGACGGGGCGGTCGCTCGCGAGAAGGGAGTCGACCGTCGCGCCGTCGTTGCGCACGACGAACGCGCCGTTGCGGCACCCCGGCACGCACAGACCGCACCCGATGCACTTCTCAGCGATGACCTCGGCAAACCCATGGGTCGTCCTGATCGCGCGCGTCGGACACAGGTGCACGCAGCGCCAGCAGCCCCGGCACGCGTGCGGGTCGACGCGGATCAGTGGCGCCCGAGCGCTCATGGCTTCGGGGCACCCCCGCTGTCGCCGGGGTCGTACGACTCGTCGGACAGTCCCGGGAGCCGCATGCGCTTCAGCACCGTGAGCAGCGGCCAGCCGAGTCCGTAGACGACGACCGCCTGGCCGACTCCGACGCCCGCCACGCCCGCAAGGTACAGGACGATCCACGGGCTCGACCCGGTGATGCCGAGTGCCGGGATCGTCGTGAGCCCGCTCGCGCCGAGCATGAGGGGCAGGTAGGCCGGGACGATCAGCGCGTTGAAGATGACGGGGCCCAGAAGGGCCAGTCCCGTGCGTTTGCGGAAGTGCCACGCCCACGCGGCCCCGAGCAGCGAGCCGACCGAGCCGAATACGACGTCGAGCAGGCCGACCGCGCCGAACGCGGCGACGCTCGACAGGTTCGCCAATGCGGACCCGATGAAGAGCCCGGGGATCGCCGCGGGAGTCAGGCACGCGACGACCGTGAGCGCCTCACTCAAGCGGAACTGGACGATCCCGAAGCTGAACACCGACATGAACTGGATGACGAGGAAGGTCAGCGCCGCGTAAACGGCTGCGATGACACCGGCCTGTGCGACATTGCGTGCTCTCACGTGTGGGTTCTCCTAGCTGGTGTGCGGATACGCCGGGTGCGCGCGCAGCGCGAAACCGCGCGCGGAGAGCACCGGCACGCCCCCACGCGCCGATGAGATGGTACCCGAACTTCGAAGGGGCTAGGCCGGCGCCTCCGGCAGCAGCAGCTCGGCGATCTGGACGGCGTTGAGGGCCGCACCCTTGCGGAGCTGGTCCGCGACCACCCAGAACGCGAGCCCGTGCTCGACGCTCGGGTCGCGGCGCAGCCGGCCGACGTAGGTGTCGTCGGTGCCTTCGAGCAGGGCCGGCATCGGATAGAGCTGCTCCGCCGGGTCGTCGAGCATCGTGATGCCCGGAGCGGCCGAAAGGGCCGCGCGCGCGTCCTCGACGCTGACGGGCGCGTCGAACTCGACGTTGACCGACTCGGAGTGGCAGCGTAGCACCGGGACGCGCACGCAGGTGGCGGCGAGGCGGATCTCCGGGGCGTGCATGATCTTCCGCGTCTCGACGACCATCTTCCACTCCTCCTTGGTGGAGGCGTCGTCCATGAAGACGTCGATCTGCGGGATGCAGTTGAAGGCGATGCGGTGCGCGAAGTTGTGCGGCTCGAAGACGCGGCCCGCGAGGAAATCGCCGCTCTGCTCGTAGAGCTCGTCCATCGCGGCCTGCCCCGCGCCGGAGGCGGCCTGGTAGGTCGAAACGACCACGCGGCGGACGGGGGACAGATCGTGCAGCGGCTTGAGCGCCACGACCATCTGGATCGTCGAGCAGTTCGGGTTCGCGATCAAGCCCGAGTGCAGCGCCGCGTCGCCCGGGTTGACCTCCGGAACGACGAGCGGGACGCCCTCCTCCATGCGGAAGGCGGAGGAGTTGTCGATCATCACGCATCCGGCACGCTCCACGGCGTCGCGGAAGCGCCTCGAGATCTCCGCCCCTGCGGAGAACAGCGCGATGTCCACGCCCTCGAAGCTGGCTTCGGTCATCTCCTCGACGACGAGCTCGCCGCCGGCGAACGGGACGCTACGACCGGCCGAACGGGACGACGCGAGCGCGCGGACCTCCGACGCGGGGAAGCTGCGCTGTTCCAGCACGCGCAGCATCTCGACGCCCACGGCGCCGGTCGCGCCCGCGACGGCGACGACGGGACGGGCGGGCATCGCCTTGTTCCAGGCCATCCCGCTCACCTCCCGGGAGCCGCTGGCGAGGTCTCTGCGACCACCGAGCGTTCCTCCAGGCCGAACGCCTTGTGCAGCGTCCGCACCGCGATGTCCACCTGGTCGGCCGCGATGACGCACGAGATGCGGATCGCGCTGGTCGAGATCATGTCGAGGTTGACCCCCGCGTCGGCCAGCGAGCGGAACATCAGGGCCGCCACGCCCGGGTGGGTCTTCATCCCCGCGCCGACGAGCGAGACCTTGGCGATCGACTCGTCGACCGACCACTCGCGCGCGCCCAGGTCCTCGACGACCTCGCGCACCGCCTTGGTCGCCCTCACGAGGTCGTCCTTCGGGGTGGTGAACGATATGTCCGTCGTGCCCGCCTCGGAGACGTTCTGGATGATCATGTCGACGTTCACGTTCGCGTCGGCCAGCCGGCCGAACACCTCGGCCGCGACACCCGGACGGTCGGGAACGTCGCGCACGGTTACCTTCGCTTCCGAGGTGTCATGCGTGACACCCGAGATGATCGCTTGTTCCATGGTCTCGTCGGCCTCCTTGACGATGGTTCCTTCTCGGTCGTTGAACGACGACCGCACGTGGATGACAACGCCGTGGTTGCGGGCGAACTCGACGCTGCGCAGCTGGAGCACGCGGGCGCCGGTCGCGGCCATCTCGAGCATCTCCTCGTACGAGATCGCATCGATCTTGCGGGCCGATGATTCAACACGCGGGTCGGCCGTGAACACGCCGTCGACGTCGGTGTAGATCTCGCAGACGTCGGCGCCGAGCCCGGCCGCGACGGCGACGGCCGTGGTGTCGGAGCCGCCGCGTCCCAGCGTGGTGATCTCGCCATCGGACGTGAGCCCCTGGAAGCCGGCGACGATCACGATCCGGCCCGAATCGAGCGCTTCCATCATGCGGCTGGCCCGGATCTCCTGGATGCGCGCCTTGGTATGGACCGCATCGGAGACGATCCCCGCTTGGGCCCCGGTCAGGCTGATGGCCTGGTAGCCGAGCGTGTCGATCGCCATCGCGAGCAACGCGATCGTCACCTGCTCGCCGGTCGCCAGCAGCATGTCCATCTCGCGCTCGGGCGGATCGGCGCTGATCGCGCGCGCCTTGGCGAGCAGCTCGTCGGTGACGTCGCCCATCGCGGAAACGACCGCGACGACGCGGTCGCCGCGCTCCTTGGCCGCGATCAGCCGGCGCGCGACCGCCATCAGGCGGTCCGGCGAACCGACCGAGCTTCCACCGTATTTCTGTACGACGAGCGCCATGTCTGCCCTTGCTCGACGACGGAGCGGACGTGCGCCGCAGCCCCCGTCAGGGGTCACGCGACGTGTGCGTAGTGTACCAGCCGCNNNNGCCGCTCGCGTCAGGGACGCCGGTAGAGCACGAGTCCTTTGGCCGTCCCGCGCAGCCGGTCGGTGAGCGCCTCGACCGCCTCGCCGTAGAAGTGGTCGACGAGGCTCGGCCCCGTGACGACCGACATCAGTGTCGCCAATCGCGCCAGCACGGCGCGCATCCCATCCATCTGGCCGTCGAGGTCGGGCGACGGCCCGGAGGCGACCGAGAAGTGGCCGTTGTGAAGAGCGAACGCAGGCGCCTCCGCCGCGAGCCACCTTCCCATGTCCACTTCCAGGTTGGAGGTCAGGCGCGGCCCTCCGAGCTTGTGGAATGCGGCGAGCATCCCGTCGGCGACCGCCACGAACACGGCGCGCGCCTCGTAGGGCTCGACGGTGAGTGCGGAGAGTTCCGAGCCGCTCGCGGCCGCGTCCATCTCGGTCAGCACCTCGACGATCGCCTCCACGACGCGTGGGTCGAAGTCGGTGCCCGCGCAGCGGTGCAGCTCGGCGATGGCGTCGTCGACCAGGGTCCGGTCGCGGTACGGCCGGTCGGCCGTCATCGCCTCGTAGGCGTCGGCGACCGACAGGATGCGCGCGAGCAGCGGTATCTCCTCGCCGCGCAGACCTGCAGGGTAGCCCGACCCGTCGAAGTGCTCGTGATGGTGCCGCACGACAGGCGCGATCGACCAGGGGAAGGTGACCGGACGCAGGATATTGGCGCCGATGAGCGGATGGTGCCGCATCGTCGACATCTCTTCCTCGTTCAGCGGCCCCGGCTTGCGCAGGATCTGCTCGCTGATACCGATCTTCCCGATGTCGTGCAGGTAGGCGGCCATCTCGATGGCGGTGAGCTGGTCGTGCGCCAGGCCCATCCTGTCGGCCGTCGCGCGCGCGAAGACCGCGACGCGCCCCGAGTGATCGCGCATGTAGGGCTCCTTGGCGTCGACCGCCGCCGCCAGCGCGCGCACCGTGGCGAGGTAGGCGTCCTGGACGCTCGCGAACAGCTCCGTGTTGCCCACCGCGATCGTCACGTGGTTCGCGATCGTCGACAGGAGACGGACGTCCTCGCCGGTGAACCGGACGGACTGGTCGTGGCTGCCGACGGCGATCGCGCCGATCACGACGTCGACCGACACGAGCGGCACGCACAGCGCGGCGAGCGCGCCGGTCACCGCGTCGACGTTCTCGATCGAATCGGTCTCCTGCGAGGGGTTGAAGATGAGCGGGCGACCCTGCCGCACGACCCACTCGGACATCGACGCGCGGACCGCCCGGCTGTCGATGGGCCGGTCGCCGGTGCCCCGCCACGCGCGCAGCTCGACCTCGCCGCTCGCCGGGTCCCGCAGCACCACGTAGCCGGAATCGACCGCGAAGCTGTGCATCGCGGCATCGAGCGTCGCATCCAGCATGGTGTCGAGGTCGAGCGTGGAACCGAGGGCACGGCTCATCTCGTAGAGCGTAGAGAGCTCCTCCACCGTGTGGGTGAGGGCGTCCGTGCGCTCGCGAAGGGCCTCGGTCATCGAGTTGAAGGAGTCGGCCAGATCGAGCAGGTCGCGCCGGCCGCCGAAGTCGACCCGGACGTCGAACTCGCCGTCGGCGACCCGACGGGCGGCCTCGGTGAGCTTGGAGAGCGGCGGCTGCGCGCGGACCATCACCAGCAGGTACATGCCTAAGGTCCCGATGGCGATGTCCAGCGCGACGAAGACCGGGCCCGTGTTCAGGTAGACGGCGTAGACCGCGCCGAAGACCCCGAGAGCGGCGGTGAGCCCTGCGACGAAGATCAGAACGGTCTTGCGATTCACGCGTTTGTGGGTCCCTGCAGACTTCACGCCTACCCCGCGTCCCCCCGTGGATTAGGTCACCCGCTCATGATGCACCATCGCTGGGCGAACGCCATCATATCGAAACGATGAAGGGCCCCGCATGGCGCGGGGCCCTTCATGTGACGCATCCGGAGCGACGGCTACAGGCCGCAGCGCTTGAGGACGTAGTCGAAGTTGCGGTCCACCTCGGCCTGCACTCTCAGCAGCAGCTCCTCGTTGCCGGGCTTGAACAGGTGCTTGAACCGTCCCTGAGGCTTGAGGAACTCCTCGATCGGCTTGCGGTTCTCGCGCGTGACGCTGCGCTTCGTGTAGATCCACTCGCCGTCGACCACCTCGAACAGAGGCCAGAAGGCGCTGGTCACCGCGGCCTTGGCGATCTCCACGGTGCTGTCGTACGGGATGCGCCAGCCGCGGGGGCACGGTGCGAACACGTTGATGAACGCCGGTCCCTCGACCGCAAAGGCCTTCTCCGCCTTGGAGGTCAGGTCCTTCCAGTCCGAGATCGAAGCCTGCGCCACGTACGGGATGTTGTGCGCGGCCATGATCGAGGTCAGGTCCTTGCGGCGGACCGCCTTGCCCTGGCCGACCGTGCCGACCTCGGCCGTGGTCGCCCACGCGCCCAGCGGCGTGGCGCTGCTGCGCTGGATGCCCGTGTTCATGTAGGCGCCGTTGTCGTAGCAGACATAGAGCATGTTGTGGCCGCGCTCCATGGCGCCCGACAGCGACTGCAGGCCGATGTCGTAGGTGCCGCCGTCGCCGCCGAAGGCGATGAACTTGATGTTGTCGTCGAGCTTGCCCTGCTTTTTGAGCGAGCGGAAGGCCGTCTCGACGCCCGACAGAGTGGCCGCCGCGTTCTCGAAGGCGGTGTGGATGTAGCTGCCCTTCCACGAGGTGTAGGGATAGATCGTGGTCGAGACTTCGAGGCAGCCGGTAGCCGCCGAGACCACGACCGGGTCGGAGGTTCCCATCAGCACCTGGCGCACCACGATCGGGGCGCCGCAGCCGGCGCACATGCGGTGTCCGCCGGCCAGGCCGGAGCCCTTGGCGACCAGCTCGAGCCAGTGGCCGCGCGCCTCTTCGAAGACGTTGGTCTCGGTGATGGCGTCGACCGGGCAGACCTCGACGCACTGGTGACACATGATGCAGCGCGACTCGTCGGTGCGAAACGAGCGCAGCTCGCGCTCGTTCAGGGTGAGCGCGCCCGTCGGGCAGGCGGTCACGCAGCGACCGCAGGTGATGCAGTCGGCAAGTTGCAGGGGCTCGCCGTAGGGTGTGTCGACGTTGATCGAGAAGCCGCGCCCGGCGAAGTCGTAGCAGGCCGGACCGGCCACGTCGCGGCAGACCCGCACGCAGCGCCCGCAGGCGATGCAGCGGTCCATGTCGCGCTGGATGAAGGGATGCTCGTGGGCGGGCTCGACCTGGCGCACGAGGGCGCCCGAGTAGACGAGGTCGTTGTCGGTGACCCCGTAGTCGATGCCCAGGCTCTGCAGCTCGCAGGCGCCGTTCGAGGGGCAGACGCACTGCAGGCAGCGGGCCGCTTCGGCCTTGGCCTGAGCGGGCGAAAGGCCCTTCTCGATCTCGTTGAACGAGGCGACGCGCTTCGCCAGCGGCACGGCCGGCATCTTGACGCGCGGCGCCGTAGCCGCGCCGATGCCCATCTTGAGCCACACCGGCGAGGTCTCGACCAGCTTGCGGCCGACGTCGGTCAGCTTGTCTGAGTCGTGGAGCTGGGCGAGATAGGGCAGCCCGGCATAGAGCGCCAGGTCGGTTTCGAGCTTGTCGAGGTCGTCGCCGGCCAGCCAGGCGCTCATGGCGAGGGCGGCGCGCTTGCCGCCGGCGACCGCGTGGATCGCCGACTTGGTGGCCGTCACCGCGTCGCCGCCGGCGAACACGCCGGCGGTCCGGGTGCGCCCGGTGAACTGGTCGGCTTCGAGGGTGCCCCAGGGCGAGAAGCCGAGCTCCTCGTCGGAGTCGCCCACGTCGGGGGTGTAGTCGGCGGCCGTAATGACCGAGGTGGCCGCCACGACGAACGCCGAGCCGCGCTCGGGGCGCAGCTTGCCGTCGGGGCCGGGCTTCACGGTGACGCATTCGACGCCGGTCGCCTTGCCTGCCTTATCGGACTTGACCTTCTTGGCCTCGGCCGCATAGGCGAACTCGATGCCTTCGTCGCTTGCGGCCTTGACCTCGCGGGCGCCGGCCGGCAGCGCGTCGGCGGCGTGGCGGGCGATGACGGTGACGCTGGTGGCGCCCAGGCGCATGGCCGAGCGGGCCACGTCGAGCGCGGCGGTGCCGTCGCCGATCACGGCGACCGACTTGCCCAGACGCGGCTTCTTGCCGTCGCGCAGGGCGCGCAGGAACTCGAGGCCGTCGAGCGCCGACTTGGCGCCCGCCAGGCGGGCGCCGTGGCCGCGCCAGGCGCCCACGCCCACGAAGACGGCGTCCATGCCGGCTTCGAGCAGGCCTTCGAGGGTGATCTCGCTGCCCAGGCCGACGCCATCGACGAAGCGCACGCCGGCCGCCCAGAGCGGTTCGAGCTCGCGGTCGAGGACGGCCTCGGGCAGACGGAAGGCGGGGATGCTGTAGCGCAGCATGCCGCCCGGCTTGTCGTTGCGGTCGTAGACGGTGACCGCGTGCCCGGCGCGGGTGAGATACCAGGCGGCGGAGAGGCCCGCCGGCCCGGCGCCGATCACGGCCACGCGCTTGCCGGT
>PKWR01000035.1 GCA_003133285.1 Coriobacteriia bacterium | reverse complement strand
CCGGAGACGTCGCGCGTGATCGAGAGGTTCTCCGCCTTGCGGGCGACCTTGTCGATCTCGTCGATGTAGATGATGCCGACCTCCGCACGGTCCGTGTCGAAGTCCGCGGCGGTGATGATCTTGAGCAGGATGTTCTCGACGTCCTCGCCCACGTAGCCCGCCTCGGTGAGAGACGTGGCGTCGGCGATGGCGAACGGCACCTTGAGGATGCGCGCGAGCGTCTGCGCGAGCAGCGTCTTGCCGCATCCCGTGGGGCCGAGCAGCAGGATGTTGCTCTTGGAGAGTTCGACCTCGTCGATCGAGTCCGAGGAGACCTCGCGGATCCGCTTGTAGTGGTTGTAGACCGCGACCGACAGCATCTTCTTGGCATCAGCCTGGCCCACCACGTACTCGTCCAGCACCGCGTTGATCTCACGGGGCGTGGGCAGGTCGCCCGAGAGCACCGACTCGGTGCGCTCGTCCTCGAGCTCCTCGTCGACGATCTCGTTGCAGAGGTCGACGCACTCGTCGCAGATGTAGACGCCCGGGCCCGCGATGAGCTTGCGGACCTGGCGCTGCGGCTTCCCGCAGAACGAGCAATTCAGGTGCTCGGGGCCTTCGGTGGTGCCGGGCATGGGCAGTCCTACTTCTTGTCGCGGTGCGTGAAGACCGCGTCGACCAGCCCGTAATCNNAGCATCTCCTTGGCCTGGATCTCGATGTCGGTGACCTGGCCCTGCGTGCCGCCCGCCGGCTGATGGATCAGGATGCGGGCGTTCGGGAGCGCGAAACGCTTGCCCGCGGCGCCACCGGCGAGCAGCACCGCGGCCATGCTCGCGCACTGGCCGATGCAGCTCGTGGCGACGTCGCAGCGGATGTACTGCATGGCGTCGTAGATCGCCAGACCGGACGTGACCGAACCGCCCGGCGAGTTGATGTAGAGCTGGATGTCCTTCTCGGAGTCCTCGGACTCCAGGTGCAGCAGCTGGGCGATCACCAGGTCGGCGATCTGGTCGTCGATCTCGTGTCCGAGGAAGACGATGCGCTCGTTGAGCAGTCTCGAGAAGATGTCGAAGCTGCGCTCTCCGCGACTCGTCTGCTCGATGACGATGGGGACCAGTGCCTTGATGTCGGGTAGTGTCATGGCTTTCTCTACTCCTCCTTCGCGGAGTCGTCGACCTTGCTCGACGACTTCTTCGCGGCGGCCTTCTTCTTGGGTTTGGGCTTCTCCGTGGCGACCGGCGCGGCCGGATCGACCTCGATGACTTCCACGTGCTCCATCAGATAGCGCGTAGCGTGCCGATGCATCAGGCGCTCGCGAAGGATCCCGATCACACCGGAGTGGACGAGGCGCTCGCGCATCGCTGCGACCGGCACCTTGTCGACCGCGGCGATCTGCTCGATCTCGTGCTCGAGCTCCTCCTCGGTGTACTCGAGGCCGGCCTGGCGGAACAGGGCCTCGAGGGCCAGCTCGTCGCGGACGCGCAGTGCGGCCTCGCGGGCGATGTCGGCCTGGATCTGCTCGACGGTGAGCTCAGTGGCCTCCAGGTAGTCCTCCATCGTCATGCCCTGGTCCTTGAGCGAGTCGAAGAACTCCTCGGTCATGGCGTCGGTGCGGGAAGCCACCAGCTCGCCGGGAATCTCCCCTTCGAGGCGCTCGGAGAGCGCGGCGCGGGCGGCACGCTCGATGAGACGGCCGCGGGCCGTCGCCTTGTTCTCGTCGAGGCGCGTGCGGATGTCCTCGCGCAGCTCGGCCATCGTCTCGAAGCCGCCGATGTTGGAGGCCAGCTCGTCGTCCAAGGCAGGCAGGCTCTTCGATTTGACCTCGTAGACCTCGATGTCGAACGCGGCAGGCTTGCCGACGTACTCGGGGTTGGCGGCGGTCTCGGGGACGTCGAACTCGACGTGGCGCTTGTCGCCGGCCTTGGCGCCGATCAGGCCCTCCTCGAACTCGGGAGGCATGATGCCGCGGCCGACCTCGTAGAGGTACTTGTCGACCGTGAGGTCTTCGGCCGCCTTGCCGTCGACGGTGCCCGTGAAGGACAGCAGCGCGAAGTCGCCGTCCGCGATGCCGCGGTCCTCGACGACCTCGAGGGTCGCGAAGCGATCGCGGAGGTAGTCGATCTGGGCGTCGATCTCGGCGTCGGTGGAGTTCGCAGGCGGGACCTCGGCCTTGAGATCCTCGATCGAGGTGACGGTGTAGTCGGGGCGGATGTCGACCTCGGCGGTGTAGGTGTAGTGCACACCCTCCTCGATCAGGTCCAGGTCACCGGTGTCGGGAGAGCTCAAGGGACGAAGGCGCTGCTCATCGAGCGCACGCGGGTAGCTGCTCTCGACCAGGTCCTCGAGCGCCTCGGCCAGAACGGACTCGCGGCCGACATGGGTGTCGATCAGCGGACGCGGGGCCTTGCCGGGGCGGAAGCCCGGCAGCTTGATCTGGCGCGCGACNNACGGTCAACCGGACGCGGTTGCCTTCGAGCTTCTCAACGGTCGTGTTCAAGGGTCCTCCTGCTATGTGAACTTCGGGGGGCTACTCGTACGAAGACGGACGGTGCGCCTGATCCAAGGCGGGCCGACGCCGGAGTTCCGGTGGTGCGGGCGAGAGGATTTGAACCTCCACGAGTCGCCTCACCGGGACCTAAACCCGGCGCGTCTGCCAATTCCGCCACGCCCGCGCGCGGTCAATCACTATACAGCAAAGTGGAGAGAGTCCCGTGCGGGGCTGAGCGGCGCAGAGATGCCCCCCGCGTTCCCTCCCCGGCTCCGCGTCACCGCCGCGTCGGCTGGTCCCCGCTCGAGGGTCCCGGATCCGCGGCCGACCAAGCGTGGGAGCCCAAGGTCGATGCCAAACGATTCGATTCGAAGACGCTCGTCGAGATCGGCGTGCCCGAGGGCGATGCCGGTCACGGAACGGAACGAACCACAGAGACCGGCCCCGGGAGCGGGACCGGCCTCTGTGGTTGCGCGTGCCGTTGCACACGCGATCGAGCGCTACTCCTTGAAGGCGTCCTTGATGTGCTCGGCAGCGTGCTTCACGTTCCTCGCAAGCTTGTCGGCGTCGTCGGCGAGCGTCGCCTTGTCGTGCTGCAGGCGCCCCTCGGCTTCCAGCTGCTCGTTGTCGGTGAGCTTGCCGAAGGCCTGCTTGGCCTTCCCGCCTACCTGGTCGGCCTTGTTCTTGGCCTTGTCTTCGAGGTTCATGGCGATTCCTCTCGTGGATGGTGCGCACTGAGCACGCACCGGGACTACTCGAAACGGACGGTGATGTCACCCTTCTCGCGCCACGCGCGTGCGTGGACGCTCGGATCAAAGCCGGCGTACCTCGCCTGCTCGCTGAGACCGAGACCGGGGTCCCCCGCGAGAACGTCCATGACTTGCTTCATCTCGTCATCCGAGAGGAGGTACTCCAAGTCGGCCTTGTGGACGGTCCAGCCGGGTGCCGCGGTCTTCTCAGCCACCGAGAAGAAGTACGAGATGCTTCCGTCCGGGTCGAACGGGATCTCCCGCTCGACGCAGTGGTGGATCGAGCCGCAGTCGGGACACTCGCACGCATGTGCCGCTAGCCGCATTCGGGACCTCCGTGGGTCGGGGCGTCCGCGCATCCGCGGACTCCGGTGAAGACGAGCGCGGTGATGGGCCGCTGGTGACCGCTAGGGCGTCGAGGTGGAGCCCGTCGCTCCGGTCGCACCAGCCGCTCCGGGTGCTCCTGCAGCGCCGGGTGCTCCGGCGGCCCCTCCGGTCCCTGCCGCTCCCGGCATGCCGGGAGTCACGGTCGCTGTGATCGAGGGTTGCATCATGTTGATGGTCTGCGACCCGCCAAAGTAGCCGCCGCCCCACAGGAACATCAGACCGACGAACACGATGGCGATGATGACGAGAAGGGTGATGAAGACGAACTTGGAGTCCGTCGAGCCGGCTCCGTCGCTCACACGTTCCAGATGTGACATTCGATCGATCTCCTTCGCATCGCGGACGACCCGAACGTAGAGCCGAGGCCGCGGCTAGAGACGCCCATCGCTCTACGCGGAGCGACGTCCTGTGATGAGGTTGTAGACGAGCACGACGAGCGCGATGACGAGCAGCAGGTGGATCAGGCCACCGCCGAGGTTGAGGCTGAAGCCGAGAAGCCAGAGGATGACCAAGATCACGAAGATGGTCCAAAGCATCGTGTTTCCTCCAAAGGGACGGGCGACTGTTCGGACGGTATCCCGACATGCGGGCTACAGGGTCCTCCCCTCGTGGTGCTCGACGCTGTCCGTCAAGGCGATGATCCGGCCGGCGGTCGCCGCCGACATCGAGTACTTGCGCAGACCCGCGTCGACGAACTCCCGGGTCTCGAACGGCCAGCGGCGCATTCCGTAGCGACCGCTGACGCGCTTCTCGAAGGGTCCGAGCGAGGCCACCACTTGCCGGGCCGTCAGATCGCAGGCCTCGGCTATCTCGGCGGTCGTCGCCCAACCGGGGGACTTCCGCGCGATCGCGAAGAGGATCCGCCTCATCGCGCTCGACGATTCGACGAACATGCGGTCGATCAGGTCCTGGCTCCATCCGGCGGGATAGCCGTCTTCGGAGACCTGAGGTGCAGCGGGTGGTCTGGTCGACTTCCGCGCAAGCAGCTCGTAGACCTCCTGGACACGATCGACCGGCACGGGGACATTCACGAAGTCGGGCATCGGGTTCACCTCCTGTGGTTCTGCTAGCCATTGTACACCTTCGGCTAACAACCTGTTAGCAAAGGCAGCAACCCTGCCATCTGCAGCCCGCGACCGTCCGGCGGTCGGAGGACTCGAGAAGATCGCGGCGGGATACCAGGAGACCGGCCCCAGGAGCGGGACCGGTCTTTGTGGTTGCGTATGGTGGGCCGTATAGGGATCGAACCTATGACCTTGGGATCAAGAGTCAAACGAAGTCCCGTGGTCAAGCCGGCAACAGCGAGAGGGTCGTCACGCATGTGTCACGCGTGACGCCCATTCATCAGCGTGAACCCACGCACCCTCGAATCTGTCGACAGGACTCGGTATCGAGACAGGATGACCCAACGCGACCAGCGAGTGCGGCACGACCCGACGAGGAAGACCGACCGCTCGACCCACGTTCCACGCGAACGGCCTGACGGGATGGACGCCGATCCACACACCGCCGAGACCGCTCGCGTGCGCGGCAAGCAACATGTTCTCGATCGCCGCGGCGCAGTCGATGACCCAGAAGCCCGGGTACTTCATCCCGGCGCGATCGGCTGCCACCACGATCCCGACGGGTGCCGAAGCGAGCGCACCGGCGAAGGGTGTCGATTTCGAGAGCCGGTCGAGTCTCTCGCGGTCACGGACCACCACGAACCGCCACGGTCGCTCGTTCGAGGCCGAGGGCGCCGCCATCGCTGCACGGAGAAGGACGTCGACCTCCGACTCGCTCACGTCTTGGGTCGTGAACTTGCGCACGCTGCGCCTGGTCATGATCACCTCGATGGCGTCCATGGCTACGCCGGCTTCTTCGCGCTGACCCGCACGCTCTGGAACAAGGCAGCAGCCGCCTGCAGCTCGTCCATTGTCGCGCCCGTCTGCTGGACGAACTCTTGCACGAGGTCGTGTGCGACCACGTCGCCGATGGTGAAGGACCTCGACTCCGTAACGGCGACGTCGGTGAAGCCAGCCTCCTCGATGAGCTTCAGGTACTCATCGCGAAGGATCGCGCCCGACAGGCACGAGACGTACGCCTCGACCGAATCGCGAAGCGGGAAAGGCACCTCGCCCAGAAGCACGATGTCGGACAGCGACATCCTCCCACCCGGTTTCAGGACACGGAACGCATCAGTGAACACCTGGCGCTTGTTCAGGACAAGGTTCACGACGCAGTTGCTGATGATCGCGTCGACGGTCCCGTCCTCGACCGGCAGGTGCTCGATCTCACCGAGACGGAACTCGACGTTGCCGAGCCCGCTGCCCTGAGCGTTCCTGCGCGCGCGGGAGATCATCTCAGGCGTCATGTCCACGCCGATGACGAGTCCCGTGGGGCCGACCCGCTTCGCTGCGAGGAAGCAGTCGATGCCCGCTCCGCTCCCGAGGTCGACGATGGTCTCGCCTTCTTCGAGCTCGAGCATGGCGAGCGGATTGCCGCATCCGAGTCCCAGGTCCGCACCCTCCGGGATGCCGGCAAGGTCGTCGCCTTTGTAGCCGAGCTTCTCGCTCACGCTCGCGCCTGAGGATCCACAGCACGAAGCGGCGCCCGCACGTGTGGCGAACGTCGAGCAGCAGCTCGTCGCATCGGCTGCGTGGCCGGCGTAACGATCTCGGACTGCTTCTTTGATGTCGGTCTCGTCGAACATGTCCTTCTCCTCTTCTGCGAAGCCACCCGGATACGAACGGTATGTACCTACCGAGGCAGCTGCCTGGTCGCGTACTCGAGCGCCACCGACCACGGCACATCAGGCTGACAGCACCTCGAACCATCCATGCGAGCGCCAGCGCTCACGCTGCAGAACGCCGGATCCTCCAGTACTCGCGTACAACAAGCGCAGCAGGTGCGGCTTGGGCTCGGAACCTCGCACATCGCGGTGCCCCTTTCACAACGGGTAACACTTCGACCATTGTCGAACTCCTCGTGACCAGATACTATTTCGATAGTCATCGAAGTGTCAAGGAGGCAGCTGATGAAGACGGCTCAGGCCGATGGGCCGAAGGCCCACGTGAAGATGGCGGATGAGCAGACGGATCTGATCTTCAAGGCGCTGTCGTCCAGACCACGACGTGAGATCCTCATCCTCCTGGCGACCGGTGCCGGACAAGGCGACTCCCGTTGCTGCTCGGCAGACGAGGTGTGCGCGTGCGTGTTCGTCGAGAGACTCGGACTCGGCGCGCCAACGGTCTCCCACCACATGAAGGCCCTCATCGATGCCGGGCTCGTCTCCGGTGAGAAGCGCGGATCGTGGGTCTACTATCGGCTGCTCAAGGACGCGGTCCAGCGCGTCGCGGATGAGCTCATGGCGCTGATCGGCTGTTCCGGAGGCGCGTGCCAGTAGCCGGCGCAGCCGGTGACGAAGCGCAGGCGTCAGCCGAGCAGGGGACTCCGTTTCCGCAGGTATACAAACAAAAAGCCCCTGACCTGAAGGCCAAGGGCTACTTTGTTGCGTATGGTGGGCCGTCGGGGGATCGAACCCCGGACCTTGGGATTAAGAGTCCCCTGCTCTGCCAGCTGAGCTAACGGCCCGAAACGCTCGCCCATTCTAGCGAATAGCGGAAGGTGTGCAAGAGATTCGCACCGGAATGCTCGAGGGCCCCGCCGCGGCGGGGCCCTCGTCTATGCACATGGGGTGGATGACGGGTCTCGAACCCGCGACCTTCGGAGCCACAGTCCGACGCTCTAACCAACTGAGCTACACCCACCATGAGTGGTCTGGCACGCCCGGAGGGATTCGAACCCCCGACCTAGAGATTAGAAGTCTCCCGCTCTATCCAGCTGAGCTACGGGCGCATATGCCACGATGCCGCCCGGGCGCGGAGACACACACTACCCGTGGCATCGAATCATTGTCAATGGAGCGGGCGACCGGGATCGAACCGGCAACATTCAGCTTGGAAGGCTGACACTCTACCAATTGAGTTACGCCCGCGGTCTTGGTCGGGCCGGCCGGATTCGAACCGGCGACATCCTGCTCCCAAAGCAGGTGCGCTGCCAGACTGCGCTACGGCCCGAACCGGATCGATCCGGCGCCGCCCTGGCGGGCAGCGGACATCAGTATAGGGAGGGTCACCCCCCGCGGCAAACCATCCGCGGATGTGCCGCTCTACTCCTCGGGCATCAGCGCGTGCTTGAGCTCCCGGAGAGCCTTGCCGCGATGGCTGATCGCGTTCTTCTCGACCATCGTGAGCTCGGCCATGGTCGATCCTGCGGCCTCATCGGGCAGGAACACGGGGTCGTAGCCGAATCCGCCGCTCCCGCGCGGCGAGAAGCCGATCTGGCCTTCGCATGTCCCGCACGCAGAGATCGGCTCACCGTGCTCGTCGACGAACACGACGACGCACTGGAAGCGTGCCGCCCGCATCTCGGGCCCGAAGCCGTCGAGCTCCTCGAGCAGTCGGCGGGTGTTCTCGAGGTCGGAGGCCCTTTCGCCCGCGAAGCGCGAGGAGCGCACTCCGGGACGGCCGCCGAGCGCGTCCACGACCAGCCCGGAGTCGTCAGCGAGCGCCGCGAGACCGAACTGCCTTCGGTACGCCTCGGCCTTCAGATACGCGTTGTCGGTGAAGGTCTCGCCGGTCTCGGGTACGTCGATCGGCTCGGCACCGAGGTCGGCCGGGGTCACGAACTCGAACCCCGGGACGTCCAGTTGTGCGGCGATCTCAGCGAGCTTGCCGGCGTTCGCGGTCGCGACGACGACCCTGCGCTTCTCAGCGGCCATAGGTCAGTGACTCCTTCTCGATCATCTCTCGTTGGATGGCGACGAGGCGGGTGGTTCCCGCGAGCGCCAGGTCCAGCATCGCGTCGAGGCGTACGCGGTCGAAGGGCGCGCGCTCACCGGTGCCCTGGACCTCGATGAAGCGCCCGCGAGAGTCGGTCACCACGTTCATGTCGACCTCTGCGCGCGCGTCCTCGGAGTAGTCGAGGTCGAGCAGCAACTCGCCGTCGACCATGCCGATGGACGTCGCGGCGATATGGTCGAGCAGGGGCGAGGACTTGAGCTTGCCGGCCTGCCGCCACATCGCGAACGCATCGTTGAGCGCGAGCCACGCGCCGGTGATGGCGGCGGTGCGCGTGCCCCCGTCGGCCTGGATGACGTCGCAGTCGACGTTGACCGTGGCCTCGCCAAGGGCTCCGAGGTCGGTCACGGTGCGAAGACTGCGTCCGATCAGCCGCTGGATCTCGTGGGTGCGCCCGCCCAGGCCGCCCGCGCCGGTCTCCCGGCGCTTGCGCTCGTGCGTCGACGACGGCAGCATCGCGTATTCGGCGGTCACCCAGCCCTGGCCGCTTCCCCGCCGCCACCCGGCCACGCCGTCGCTGACGTTGGCGGCGCACAGCACGACGGTGTCCCCGATCTCGATCAGGCACGAGCCGTGCGCGTGCTTCAGATAGCCGCGCGTCACCTTCACATCGCGCAACTCGTCTGCAGCGCGGCCGTTCGCGCGAGTCGTCATCGGCGGGNNTCCTTCCCCGGCGTCGCGCGCCGGTGCGATCTCGACGGTCATGAGCTCTTCCGCCAGGTGCACCTCTCCGGCGAACTCGGCCGAGGCCTTGCGCAGCATACGCGCGTGGTCCGCGGACGGCCACAGGTGCGTGAGTATCAACATGCCCGCGCCGGAACCTTCGGCGATGGCCGCGGCCTCGCCGGCCGTGAGGTGCGGCGCCACGCCTTCGTACTCGTCGGGCAGCGTGCACTCGGCCAGCAGCACGTCGCAGCCTGCGACAGCGGCCCGGACGGCCTCGCCGTCGCGCGTGTCCGCCGTGTAGGCCAGGCGCGCGCCGTGCGCCTCGAATGCGAAGGCGAACGTGGGACCGTCGTGGTCCACCGCGTGCGGCGTGACCGTGATGTCGTCGAAGGTCAGCGCCAGACCGGACATGATCGAGTGCGGCTCGAACGCCTCGGCCAGTTGCTCGCGGCCGTGGTGGGACAGCAGCGCGCCGAGCCGCTCCCAGAGCCCCTCCGGCAGGTACAGCGGAAGGCTGCCGACGGGTCCTTCGGGTGCGAAGCGCAGCGCCGCCTGGAGCGCGTAGAGGTCGGCGAAGTGGTCGGGGTGGCTGTGGCTGATCAGCACCGCGTCGATCGAGGTGACGTCGGTCACCGAGGCCGCGTTGGCGAGCGCCCCGTTGCCGCAGTCCACCAGCAGCGTGGTGCCCTCGTCCTCGACGAGATAGCCCGAGCAGGCCTGCCCGTCCCCCGCCCACGACGCGGCGGAACCCAGGATCGTCAGTTGCATGCGACACCCTCCTCTTCGAGTCCCGGTGCGGCCACCTCGGCGCGCATCGGCGGGATCGTCATAGCTTCGAGTTCCGAGACCGGGAGGTGCTCGGCGCTCTTGATCGGCTTGCGCAGCACGACCGAGCCCAGGCGCGCGAACTCGGTCTCGTCATCGGTCGTGAAGAAGTGGTGACGCGGCACGTTGTCCTTGGAGGCGAGCCACTTGCGGGCCCCCAGGATCCCGGCGACCTCGCGCGCCGTCTCCTGTGCCGACGAGATGAGGCGCACCTTCCGCCCCATCACCTGGCCGATGGCCGGCGCGAGCAGCGGGAAGTGCGTGCATCCGAGCACGAGGGTGTCGACGCCGGCCCGCTTGAGCGGATCGAGATACTCGCGCGCGATCTCGTAGAACGCGGGGCGCACGAACACGTCGGACGAGTCCGCGATCCACTCCTCGACGGTCCCGGGGCCCATGTGGAGGCCCTGCTCGACGATGTCGACGAACTTCGGCGCCGCGACGGAGAACACGGTGGCGCCGGCGTCCAGAGCCCGCACCGCGTCCGAATAGACGCCCGATTCGACGGTCCCCGTGGTCGCGATGACACCGACCCTGCGGTTGCAGGTCGCCTGGACGGCCGCGCGCGCGCCTGGCGCGACCACGCCGATCACGGGCACGTCGAAGGTGCGCTGTGCCGCGACGAGCCCCGCCGCGGTACCCGTGTTGCAGGCGATGACGATCATCTTGACCCGCTTGCCAGCAAGCCACGAACCGATCTGGAGCACGAACTCACGCACGTCGTCGAGCGACCGGGGCCCGTAGGGGCACCGGGCGGTATCGCCCACATAGAGGATCGACTCGTGCGGGAGAGCGCGCACGATCTCGGAGGCCACCGTGAGGCCTCCGAGCCCTGAGTCGAATATGCCGATCGGTGCGTCGTTCATGCCCAGGAGTATAGACGGTGAGCCACGGCACCCTCCCCCAGGCGTTACCGGCGCGCTGCCCCGAGGGCCGCGAACAGGGCGGCGCACTCCGCGGCGCCGGCCACGCCGCCATCGTCGGCGAGCAGCAGCCCCCCCTGCGCGGCCAGCGCCGCGGCCGACGATGGCGGCGTG
>PKWR01000007.1 GCA_003133285.1 Coriobacteriia bacterium | reverse complement strand
GCTTGCGGAAGTGCTCCACGAGGCCGCCGTCCGCGAGCAGCTGAGCCATCACCGGCGGCAACGGCGGGAACGGGATCTCGATCCCCTTCGTCACGTCGCGCAGCACCCCGGTCTCGAGGTCGAGCGTGAGCTCGTCACCGTCGTCGATGAGGTCGGTGTCGCACTCGACGACCGGTAGTCCGGTGTTGATCGCGTTGCGGTAGAAGATGCGCGCGAAGCTCTTGGCGAGCACCGCCTTCGTGTTGGAGTGGATGAGAACGAGCGGCGCCTGCTCCCGGCTCGAGCCCATGCCGAAGTTGCTGCCGGCCACGAGGAAGGCACCCTCCGGCTTGGCCTTCTCGTAGTAGTGCGGGTCGACGTCCTCCATGGCATGGACCGCCATGGCCACCATGTCGTTCGACTTGAACTTGTGCTTGCCGGAGATGATGTAGTCGGTGTTGATGTCGTCACCGAACTTGATGGCGCGCGCTGCGATGGTCATCTCTACCGCCCCTCTCGGAAGTACTTCCGCGGGTCGGTGATGACGCCCTCGATGACGCTGGCGGCGACCGTCGCCGGACTGCCGAGGTAGATGAACGCGTTGCCGTTGCCCATCCGCCCCTTGAAGTTGCGGTTGGCCGTCGAGATGACGTTCTCGCCGTCGGACGGAACCCCGTTGTGGGTGCCGACGCAGGGGCCGCAGCCCGGCGTGACGAGCGCGGCGCCGGCCTCGACCAGGGTCTGGATGTAACCGGCCGCGATGGCGTCGAGCAGGATCTGCTTGCTCGCCGGCGCCACGATGAAGCGGACGTCGGGGTGGACCTTGCGGCCCCTCAGGATGCCCGCCGCGATCGCGAAGTCCTCGAGCCGGCCGTTGGTGCAGGTGCCGAGGTAGCCCTGGGCGATCGGGGTGCCGGCGACCTCCTCGATCGGCGACACGTTGTCGACGCTGTGCGGCTTCGCGACCTGCGGGCCGATGGCGCCTGCGTCGTAGACGAGCTCACAGCAGTACTCGGCGTCGGCGTCGGGCTCCACGGGTGCGGGATGACGCTCGCCCCGGCCCTCGAACCACTCGATCGTCTTGGCATCGGCCTTCATCAGGCCGGCCTTGGCGCCCACCTCGATCGCCATGTTGGAGATCGTCATGCGCGCGTCGACCGACAGCGCGTCGATGACGGGGCCGCCGATCTCGAGCGCCTTGTAGGTCGCGCCGTCCGCGCCGATCCGGCCGGCGAGGTAGAGGACGAGGTCTTTCGAGAACACACCGGGAGCAAGCTCGCCGGTGTAGGTGACCTTCATCGTCTCGGGCACCTTGAACCACAGCTTGCCCGCGGCCATCGCCGCGGCGCCGTCGGTCGAGCCCACACCGGTCGAGAAGACGTTGAGGGCCCCGTAGGTGCAGGTGTGGGAGTCGCAGCCCACCATGAGGTCCCCGGGCACCACGTGACCGTTCTCGGGTATCAGCTGGTGGCACACGCCGCAGCCCACGTCGTACACCTTGACGCCGGTGCGTTTGCCGAACTCGCGCATCTGCGTGTGCAGCGCGGAGACGCCCTCGATCGGCGAAGGCGAGCTGTGGTCCATGACCACCGCGACCTTCTTGGGGTCGAACACCTGCGTGACGCCCATGCGCTCGAGCGCCCTGATGGCCAGCGGCGAGGTGCCGTCCTGCCCCATCACGAAGTCCACGTCCGCCACGACGATGTCGCCGGCGTGCGCGTCGGTACCTGCGTGTGCCGAGAAGATCTTCTCGGCGATCGTCTTTCCTGCTATCGGACCCACATCCTTTCGCACGTCAGACGTACCGGGAAGGTCTCGAAGATCGCCGACGGCTAGGAACCGTTGCCGATGCCCAGCGACTTCTGGTAGTCCTTGTAGATGTAGAGGAGCTCCTTGTCGTACAGGGAGCGCTTCAGCTCGATCGACATGGTGCGCACGAGCGGGAGCAGCGCGTTGGCCTGCTCCTGCGTCAGGTCGATGCCGTACTCGTCGAACTTGAGCAGGATCGCCTTGCTGCCCGAGTGCTTGCCGATGACGATCTGGCGGGACAGGCCCACCTCTTCGGGAGCGAAGACCTCGTAGGTCTTGGGGTTCTTGATGACGCCGTCTGCGTGGATGCCGCTCTCGTGAGCGAACATATTCGTGCCGATGATCGACTTCCACACCGGGATGGTGCGCCCGGCGGCCTGAGCGACGTACTCGCCCAGCTCGCGGAAGCGCTTGGTGTCGAACTGGAGCTGCTCGAAGCCCTCGACGTACTTGAGCGCCATGACGACCTCTTCGAGCGCCGCGTTGCCCGCGCGCTCGCCCAGTCCGCCGACGGTGACGTTGACCCAGGTCGCGCCCGCGTGGATGCCGGCGATCGCGTTGGCCACGGCCATGCCGAAGTCGTTGTGGGTGTGCATCTCGATCTCGAGGCCCGACTCCTCGCGGAGCGCCTTGATGACCTGATAGGTGCGGAACGGCTCCATGAGCCCGATCGTGTCACAGAAGCGGAGGCGGTCGGCGCCCTCCTCCTTCGCGGCCTTGGCGTACTCGACCAGGAAACCGAGCTCCGTGCGCGAGGCGTCCTCGGCGTTGACCGACACGTAGCCGTCAGGCCGCATGTCCTTGGCGAAGGCCACGGCCTCGCGGATGGTCGAAAGGACCCACGGGCGGTCCTTCTGCAACTTGGTCTCGATGTGGATGTCGGAGGTCGCGAGCGAGATGGCGATCGCGTCCACGCCGGTCTCCAGCGTCGTCTTGACGTCGCGGGTGTTCGCGCGGCTCCAACCCAGCACCGATGCGCGCAGGCCGAGGTGGGCGATCTCCTCGATCACGTCGCGCTCGTCGCCGCCCATGGCGGGGATGCCGGCCTCGATCTGGTCGATGCCGATCTCGTCGAGCAGCTTCGCGATGCGGACCTTCTCTTTGTTCGCGAACACCACGCCGGCGGTCTGCTCGCCGTCGCGCAGCGTCGTGTCGTCGATCTTGACCTGATGCATGCCGAGCTGACTGTCGACCGGCATGCCGAGCGGCACAACGTGCTCCACGGGATCGAACCTCCTTCGGAAACCGGAAGCGGGCGCATGCCCGCCTCGGAATCTCACAGTTTAGCGTGACCACCGCCCCAGCGGAAGAGAGGGAAAGGGCCCATCTCGTGTGGAGACGGGCCCTTTTCATGCATTCGCGCGCGGATCCTAGAAGCTCCAGGCGTACGTCTGTCCCGTTGTCAGCACCGGCGTGTACGCGGCTGCGGAGCCCGATCGGAGCGTTACGACGTCCTGCCAGGAATCGCACACCACGCGGTACCATCCGCCGGCCTGCACCGGCACCTGCCACGTCACGGCCGCCCCCGAACCGGAGAGGACCGTACTCGCGATGCGGTAGCCGAGCGCGTTCTCGACGTGGAGGGAGACGGTGCCCGAGCCACCCCAGACGAACGACAGGTACGCCAAGGGCCCCGCCGGAGTCATCACGAAGTCGGACCGCCGTTCAGCCTCGACGTTGCCGGCCACGTCGACGGACCAGAAGTCGACGTGATGAGCGACGGTCCCCTCGAGCGGGGCAGGCACGACGATCGCGGTCCCGGCCTGTTGCGGACCGTAGTCGACCCTGAAGTACGTACACGCGACACCGGAGCCACCGAGGTCATCCGTCGGCGACAGCGTGATGGTGGCGGTGCCCGCGTACGAAGCCATGGCATCGGACGCCGTCGTGGGAGCCACCGTATCGGGTGCCGGAAGCACCGCGAACGTCACGGACTTCTCCGGCTCGGTGTTGCCGACGTTGTCGACGGACCAGAACGTCACGGTGTGCTGCGCCGATCCGCTAACCGGAGGAGCGATCTGGACGGCCGCCCCCTGCTGCGCAGGACCCGAGTCCAGACGGTAGTAGGTGCCGCGGACACCAACGCCGCCCGCACCGTCGACGGCGGTGAACGTCACCGTCGCGGTCCCCGCGTAGGAGGTCACGGCGTCAGACGTGGTCACCGGTGCAGTGATGTCCGGCTCGGTGACCTGGAAGGTCACGGTCACGGGCGTCTCCGCATTGCCGGCGGCGTCGACCGACCAGAACGCGACCTGGTGGATCCCGACACCCGAGACCCCGATGATCGTGCTTTCCGTCTGCGGACCGCCGTCCCACCGGTAGTAGGTGTGCGCCACACCAACGCCGCCGGCGTCGTCCGTAGCGGCAAGACGGATCTCGCCCGTCCCGGAGTAGGTGGCGAGCGCGTCCGACACGGTCGTCGGAGGAGTGACGTCATCCACGGAAAGCGCTGCCGGAGCCATGCTCGTGAACGCGGGGGCCGCCGGGTCGAACCACACGTTGAGGCTGATGGTCTGACTGGTCTCGACGTTGCCCGCCCGGTCGAACGACCAGAACGAGATCTCGTGCCACTGGTTGCCCGTCGAGGGTGCGGGGACGGTGATGACCGTGCCCGACTGCTCGAACCCGCGGTCCACGGTGTAGTGGGTGCCCGCTATGCCGGATCCTGCGGCGAAGTCGTTCACGGTCAGGTTGATCACGGCCGTGCCGGAGTAGGCGAGGATCGCGTCGGAAGTGGTCTGCGGCGCTGTCATGTCGACGTTGAAGCCGACCAGGTGGTGCGGAAGCTCTCTGTTGCCCGCGGCGTCGATCGCCCAGTACTCGAGTGAGTGTGGCCCAGCGGTCGCCACGCTGATCGACGTGGTCGGCGTCACGCCGGCGATCGGCGAGCCGTTATCGAGAATGTAATACACCTGGTCGACTCCCGAGCCGCCGGCCTCGTCCCCGCTGAAGATCTTGATGGTTGCGGGTGCTTTGTAGAACGAGGTCGTGTCGGATGAGCTCACCGGCACGGTGACGTCCGCCGGCGCGACGACGCGGAAGGACCAGGACGTCGTCTCCACTCCACCCGACGTGTCACTGAAGCTCGCGGACACCGTGTGCTGAGAGTCGCTTGCCAGGTAGTTCGCTTGGTAGGTCAACGTCGCCGAGGTGCCGTTGAGGGCGACTTGCGGCGTGCGGGCGACCCCATCGAGGGTCAGGGTGGCACCTGCCATCGGGTTCTGTCCCGTCGCGGTGAGCGTGATGGACGGGTTTCGCATCGCGATCGTCGACCCCGGCGCGGGCAGCATGCCGCTGAAGATCATGGGCGTGTACAACGTCTTGACGGTGAAGTGAACGGTGTTGGAAGCGGCCGTGTTGTCCTCGACCTTACCGTTGATGTCGACCGACCAGAACGTAAGGGTGTGCGCCTGCGTACCGGACGCCGGCCCCGGAACGGTCACTGAGGTGCCGACCACGGGATCTCCGGCGTCCAGTCGGTGGTACGTGACGGACGCGAACCCGCTGTTGTCGGTGGCGGTCAACGATATCGCCGCTGATCCGATGTACTGCTGGTTCTCCGAAACGCTGGCGGTCGTGCGCGGAGGCTGGTTGTCCTCGGCCGTGACCACGTAGGTCGTGGTCTCCACGGACTCGTAGTTGTCGCCCTTGTCCACGGACCAGTACCGGAGCGTGTGGGTACCCATTCCTCCGGTGTTGAGGATCAGCCCGAGCTGCTCCGCGTTCGAGTCGAGGATGTAGTGCGTCGAGGCGACGCCCCACCCACCCTGGATGGGATAGTCGACCGCGCTCAGTGTGATCAGGCCCGGTACGGCGTATGTCTTCCGGAAGTCGATGCTGGTGATCGGAGGAGTCTTGTCAGGGGCCGCCTTCACGTTGAACGTGGCGGCATGCTCCGCCTCGACGTTGCCGGCGTTGTCCACGGACCAGTAGTAGATCGTGTGCACGACGGATCCGGAGACCGGAGGCGCGACGTCTATGACGGTACCTGAGATCGGCGCACCGCCATCGACGCCGTAGTCGAGACGGTAGAAGGTGTCCTTGATCCCGGAGCCGCCCACATCCTGGGCGTTGAGCTTGATCGTCGCCGTGCCGCTGTACTCGGAGGCCGCGTCGCTCGAGGTCAGCGGCGCATCCACGTCGACGATGTAGTCGAAGACATTCGGCTTCTCGACGTTGCCCGCGTTGTCGATCGACCAGTACGTGAGTCGATGCGACCCGGTTCCGCCTGAGCCGAGCATGGTGCCGATCGTCCCGGTCGTGTCGTTGTCCAACATGTAGTACGTGGCCGCGACCCCGGAACCGTTGACGTCGCTCGGTAGGAGCAGGATCGTCCCCGGCGCGTTGTAGTACCGCTTCGCGGTGGAACCCGTCACCGGCGCGGTCAGGTCCACCGGGGCCACGGTGTATGTCTTGGTATTCATGCCCTCGGCGTTGGTCGCCTTGTCTGCCGACCAGTAGGAGATCGTGTGGCTGACCGGAGCGCCCGACGACGGCGGGGTGGTGACGATGGTCGTGACCGGAAGCGTGCCGGTGGTCCAGGCGCCGCTGTCGACCTTGTACCTGATGTAGTCCACGCCGGAGCCACCGGCCTCGTCTCCCGGAGTCAGGGTGATGGTCGCCGTTCCGAAGTACGACGCCTTGACGTCCGAAACGGTGATCGGGGCGATGAAGTCGGTGCGCGGTGTGCACGTGAAGGTCCATGCCTTCGTGTTCTGCCGTCCGTCGGCACCGGTGAATGTGACTTCGACGGTGCGCAGCCCGGACGCGATCCCCGTCACGTTCGCCATCGCCGTGGCGCCCACTCCACTGTGAGTGAAGGACGACAGGGCGCGGACAGAGCCATCGATCTTCATCACGGCGCTGACGATCGCCTGGTTCGAACTCGCGGAGATCGAGATGGAGGCCGTGGTCGTTCCGATGTTCGATCCGTCCGCGGGGGTGATGCCCGAGAAGACCATGGTCGCCGGGACGGCCCTCACCGTGAACGTCACCGTCTGAGCGGCCTCGGCGTTGTCCGCCCAGTCACGGGACCAGAAGGTCAACGTGGAGTCCGTCGAGCCCGTGAGTGGATCGGGGACGACGATGTAGGTCCCGGAGGTCTCCGCTCCACCGTTGAGCCGGTAGTGCGTGTACTGAACGCCCCATCCGGTGTCGACCGCGGTCAGCGAGATCGCGGCGGGACCGGTGGTGTACAGCGGCTGCCTGTTCGAGCTGGTGGTGGGAGGCGTCGTGTCCCGCGTCACCGTGTACGTGATCGTGGTCGTGGTCGTGTTGCCGTTCTGGTCCGCAGCCCAGTACTTGAGGGTGTGCGGAGCAGGTGTGCCGCCGCCGGTGGCCAGCGAGCAGCTGGCACTCCGGACACCGGCCGCCGGCGCGGTGTACCCCGAGACGATGCTGCCCCCGTCGAGCTGGTACTTGATGCTGGCCACGCCCCAGCCGGCATCGGTCGCCGTCAGGTTGATCGTACCCGGCTTCGCATACGTGACCGCATGGTCGTCCGTGAGCGCGGGGGGTGTGATGTCCGCGACCGCGGTCACCGTGAACGTGGCCGTCCTGTAGGCCTCCGAGTTGTTGACGGCATCGACCGACCAGAAGTCGATGTGGTGGGTCGCCGTCCCCGAGACCGGTCCCGGAACGTAGATGGAGGTTCCCGTGTACTGCGTGCCGTCGTCCACCCGGTAGTTCGTGGAGGCCACACCCGATCCGGGCGCAGGATCGGTTGCGACGAGCGAGATCGATGCGGACCCCGAGTACGTCGTCGCGGTTGCGACGATGCTCGTCACCGGAGCCACCGTATCGATGGTGAACGTGGTGGACTTCGTCGTCTCGACGTTTCCGGCGTTGTCGGTCGACCAGTAGTAGAGGGTATGGGAGCCGGACCCGCCGCTGCCCGCCAGTGTGCCGATCATGGTCGGTCCGCTGTCGAGACGGTAGTTCGTGTACGCCACGCCCCAGCCGCTGTCGGCCGCGGTGAGGGTGATGATCGAGGGTGCCCCGTAGAACGGCTTCCTGTCCGTCGTGGTGTTCGGCGGCGTGCTGTCCGTGGTAGCGTTGATGGTGAAGGTCACCGTCTTCGCGGCTTCCGACCACCCCACCTTGTCGGTGGACCAGAACTTCACCTGGTGCACTTCCGGTGCTCCGGACGTGTACCAGCGCGGGACCGTGACCGACGACACGTACGGGTCGATGCCGTAGTTCATGTTCGTCCGGGTCGCGCCATTGTCGATGCTGTAACTGGTGTAGGAGACGCCGGATGCGCCGACGTGGTCGTCCTTGGCGGTCAGCAGGATCGTCGCGGAGACCGTGTACGTCGCGAGCACGGTGGAGGTCGTCGTCGGCGGAGTTTGGTCGACGACGTATGTGTACGTGTTCGTGGCCTCCTGGTTGCCCGCCCAGTCCTTGGACCAGTACTTCAGCGTGTAGGAGCCCTGCGACCCCGTCTTGACCGTCGTGCCGGAGGTCTCGACGCCGTCGCTCGTCCCTCCCGTGAGGATGTAGTGCGTGTACTGCACGCCCTGGCCCGCATCGCTGGGATACAGGTAGATGTAGCCCGGTCCGCTATAGCGCGGCGAAGCCGAGATGCCTGTGACAGGCGGCGTGATATCGGTCGCGGCGTTGACCGTGAAGTCCACCCACTTGGTCGCCTCCGGATTGCCCGCAAGGTCCACCGAGCGGAAGTACAGCCGGTAGGTCGCCGAACCGGTCTTGGGACCGGCGATGGTCGGGATGACCGTGGTCGCGGTCTTGGTCGTCTGCGTCGTTCCTGCCGACGGAGTCGGCGAGAGCATCGACACGCGGTAGTCCGTGTAGTTCAGGCCCCACCCACCGGGGTTGTCGCTCGCCGTCAGAGTTATGTTCGCCGTGCCCGTGTAGGGGGATGCGACATTGCTGGTCGTGGTCGGCGGCGTGGTGTCCCGGGATGCGCTGATGTTGAAGGGCACCGTCGTGCGGCTCTCGGTGTTGTTCAGATTGTCGACCGACCAGAACGTGATCGACCGCGCAGCAGTCCCGGAAACGGGCGGCGCCACGGTGATCAGGGTCCCGGACCTCTGGATATCGCCGTCCAGCTGGTAGTAGGTGGCCTTGACCCCCGACGGGACTCCGGCAGGGAAATAGTCGACCGGGGTGAGATGGATCGTGGCCGTGCCCTCGTAGGCCGGCTGGACGTCATGGCCGGTCACCGGCGGGACGTTGTCCGGTCCGAGGATCGAGAAGCTCCACGTCTCCGAGACCTTGGCGCCGCTGGCGATGGTGTAGGTGAACGACACCGTATGTGTCGTATCGCTCAGGTTCGAGGTGTTGAAGAGGGCGGTGCAGTCGGTCTGGCCGCCGCCGTTGTAGTAGCGGGTCGGAGTGTAGGCGGTCCCGTCAAGCGTCGCAGTGACGGCGATGATGTTCGTCGCCGCCTTGCCACGCACGGACACCACGGGGTTCCGAGCGCCGTACACCAGCAGCTTCGCCGGCGTCCACTCGCTGAACTGCACGTTGGCGGGCATCGCGTTGACGGTGAAGGTCACCGTCTTGGCGGTCTCCCAATTCCCGGCCCAGTCGCGAGACCGATAGTCGATGTGATGCGTCTGTGAGCCCGTGATCGGGTCCGCGACGTAGACCGTGTTGCCCGTTACCCATGGGAGGGTGTCGTCGAGCAGGTACTGCGTGTAGTAGACGCCGGACCCGTAGTCGCCGTCGGTGGCGGTGATGGTGACCGAGGCGGGGCCGGTGTACGTCGACGAGGCGGCAGCGGAGCTGACCGGCGGGGTCAGATCGACCCAGTAGTCGACCGACTTCGTGGCTTCCTGGTTGTGGGCCTTGTCGATCGACCAGAAGTCGAGGCGGTACTTCCCCTCGCCGCCGGTCGGGATCACCGTGCCTGACGTCAGGACCCCGGGCGTTCCGTTGTTCTTGGTCTGGCGGTACATGGTGTAGTCGACGCCCGAGCCGTACTTGTTGTCAGTCGCCGTCAACTTGATCGTCGAGGATGTGTTCGTGTAGTAGGTCTGGTAGTCGATGGTCGTGATGGGCGGCGTGAAGTCCGCGAGCGAGTTGATCCTGAACGACGCGATCGTGTGCGCCTCCGAGATACCGGCACGGTCGACCGACCAGTACTCGAGCGTGTGCGTCGCGGATGCGCTCGACGGCGGATTCACGTTGATCGGAGCGGCGATCGAGAACGCGGTCGTGGCGCCCCCGTCGAGCCGGTAGTAGGTGTTCGCGACCCCCCACCCGCCGGGGTTGTCCTGTGCCCAGAGCCTGATGACCGCAGGGCCTTCGTAGACCGGCTGCAGGTCCGTCCACGTCGTCGGAGGCGTGGTGTCGACAGCCGGCGCGACCGTGAACGTCGCGGTATGGGTCGCCTCGACGTTGTCGAAACCGTCCACGGACCAGTAGTTGATGGTGTGAAGCACCGCCGCGCCCCACACCGGCGGCACAACCGTGATGACCGTGCCGGTCGACTGTGCGCCGTCCAGCTTGTAGTAGGTGGCCTTGACGCCCGGAGAGGCGTCGGTGGCGGCAAGCGTGACCGTGGCGGTTCCGACGTAGGACGTCTTCGCGTCCGAGGTGGTGACCGGCGGCACGATGTCCGGACCGGCGACCGTGAACGTCCACGGGACGTGAACGGCCTCCCGCCCGCCTGCGACGGTGAACGTGAACGCGACGGTATGCACACCGTCGGAGAGTCTGCTCGTCGAGAACTGGGCCATCCGCTTCGTGCTGCCGGCCATGTCGGTGAGCGTAAGGTTGGGCGGCGTCATCGCGACCCCGTCGAGCGTCGCGGAGGCGGCAACGATGGCCTCATCACCCGCACCGGTCACCGAGACGACGGGGTTGCGCACGTTCACCGTCGACAGGGGTGTCGGGGTCTCGCCGCTCCAGACCATCGGAGCGGACTCGGCCTTCAGGGTGAAGGTGGCCTCCTTCGCGGGAGTCTCCGCGTTGAGCGCATTGTCATCCGACCAGAAGCGGATGTGGTGGACCGCCGATCCGGACGCCGGTCCCTGGACCGCGATCGTGTTGCCCGTGGTCTGGGCACCGCCGTCGAGGGTCCAGTAGGTGTTCCGGACTCCGGACGTACCGAGATGGGTGTCCGCCGCCGTGAGGTGGATGGTCGTCCATCCTCCCTGGAGCGTGGTCTGAGCGGCACCTGCAGTCCAGCTGATCTTCGCGGAGCCGTTGCCTCCTCCGTTGACTCCCTCCTCGAGAGAGCCGCTGCCGACGGCGATGTAGCTCGAACCGCCGTCGCCGGGATCGGCACCGTGGGAAGAGATCATGCCGGCGCCGCCGTTCCAGCCGCCGCCACCGCCCGAGCCGTCCCCGTTCCCGCCCCAGCTGTTGCCTCCGGGCAGCGAGCCCTGGTAGCCGCCGGGGTAGCCGTCACCGTCATCGCACGAGCCGCCGCCGCCTGCGCCAGCCTCGACCCACACCGAGCTGCCGGCGAGGATCGATGTCGAACCTCCGCCGCCGCCCGCATGGCCGGCATAACCACCGTTCGGCCACCCACCCGGACCGTCGCCGCCGGTTCCTCCGACCCGCACGGTGAGCGTCTGGCCCGCCGTGACGGGTATCGTCGCGTGAACGTAGCCACCGGCGCCGCCGACGTAGCCCTGGTATCCGTCGCCGCCCTGAGCGCCGTACAGGTCCACGGTCACGGCCGTCACACCGGCGGGAACCGTGAACGTCTGGTTGGCGCCGGTGAAGCCGAACGTCTGTGAGCTGAGCCAGCTGATCTGGGTCCTGCCGTCGCCGCCGTTCGCGCCCGCTGCCACGGTGGCGACACCGACCGAGGACGAACTGGAACCGCCGCCGGCACCCCAGCGAGTGCCGCTCCAGCCCGTGCCGCCGTTGCCGCCAGCAGCCTCGGCCAGGACGGTGGTGCCGTGAAGGATCGCCGAGGAGCCGCCGCCGCCGCCCGCATGCGAGGTTCCGGAGTCACCACCGCTGTGGTAGCCCCAGCCCCCGTTCCCATCATCCAGCCCTGCTCCCATGGACCCGTTGTCGAGAGTGAGCACCCAACCGGGTGTCACCGGGATGTTCACATGAACGCTGTCGCCGCCCGAACCGCCGCCGTCCTCGCCCTCGCCACCCGCCGCACCGGCGAGATCGACGGTCAGGTTCGTCACGCCGGCCGGCACGGTGAAGGCATAGGTCCCCGAATCGCCGAACGTCTTGGAGCTGGACGCAGCCGGGTCCGCCTGGACCACGACGGGCGTGACGACGATGGTCGGAGCGGCATCGGACGACGTGTTCGGCGCTGTCTGGTCGACGACGTACTTCACCGTCTGCGTGCTCTCCCGGTTGCCCATCTTGTCGATGGACCAGAACTCGAGCACGTACGAGCCCTGGCCTCCGCTGGAGAGCACGGTCCCGGTGGTGAGGATGCCCGGTGCCCCGTCTTTGGTCAGCCGGTACTTCGTGTAGTCCACGCCGGAGCCCGCGTCGGTCGCGGTGAGCGTGATCGTCGAGGTCGCGTTGTAGATCGCCGAGGCGTTGCACGTGGTCTGCGGGGGCGTCTTGTCGTCGGCGCTGATGGTGAAACTGACGGTCTTCGACGTCTCGACGTTGCCCACGTTGTCCTGGGACCAGTAGCTGATGGTGTGCGAGACGGGATTCCCGCTGAGCGGCCCCGGCACGACGACCGAGGTGCCCTCGAGCGCCACGCCTGTGGGCGTCGGGAAGCTGATGATGACGATCCCCGAGCCGCCCGAGCCGGCGGGGCTCGCGCCGCCACCGCCACCGGTGTTCGCAGCGCCCGCGGAGCCTCCCGGGTCGCCACCCCTGCCGCCGCCCCCGAGACCGCCGGCAGCGCCTATCGACCAGCACGAGCCGCCGCCGCCGCCGCCATACGTGACGGCTGACCCCGATATGGACGAGCTGAGCCCGATTCCGCCGATTCCCGGGGTGAGCGAAGTCCCCACACCACCGGC
>PKWR01000113.1 GCA_003133285.1 Coriobacteriia bacterium | reverse complement strand
TCGTACGCGATGGCGTCGCGGACGGAGACCTGCGAGGCGCGGTACGCCGGGAGCAGCGACGCCATCGCGGAGATCGCCGAGACGACCACGAGCCACAGGCCGACGATCTGCCACGAGAACGCGTAGGTCAGTGGAACGCCGATCACCGACTGCAGCATCTGCACCAGGGCCCAGCTCATCGGGAACGAGAGCACGACGCCTCCCGCCCACGACAGGATGCCGATCACGAAGCCCTCGGTAACGAAGACGCGGAAGATCGAGCCGTGGCTTGCACCGACCGCGCGCATGACGCCGATCTCGCGCGTCGACTCGAGCACGTTGATGATCATCGTCCCCACCAGCCCGATCACGCCGACGGTCGCCAGGATGACCGCCATGATGATCAGGAACGTCACCAGGATGCCCAGCTGGTTGGCGAAGCTCTCTGACATGCGCGCCTGTCCCTGCACGCCCGAGACGAGCAACCCGAGGTCGGTGAACCGGCGCTCGAGGCGGTCGCCGGCCTCGTCCTGCTCCGCGATGGCGTGGGACGACGAACGGACCATCAGCCGCGTGACCGAGCCCTGCAGCGAGAGCAGGCTGTCGAGGTAGGTGACGTCCGCGAAGAAGACCGGCCCCATCATCTGGCCACGCGCCACGCCGACGATCGTGAACGCGCAGTCGAGGCCGCGCACCTTGAGCGACACGGAGTCCCCCACGACCAGGTGCTCGTCCTTGATGACGTCGGTGTTGACGACGACGCCTCCCCGCTCGCCGGGGAGCAGCCAGCGGCCCTCTGTGATCTGGGGCGTGATGAACGTTGTGGCCGGCGGCAGGCCGATCACGGACAGCGCGTCGTTCTCGGTGCCGTCGCCTCGTTTCAGCGAGGCGGGTGCGACGATCCAGCCTTCGGAGCCCGTGACCCCGCTGACCTTGGCGGCCTCGCGGGCTACAAGGCGCGCGTTGACCGGCTGCGCGAAGGTGATCTGCTCGTCGTAGTGCCACCACGACGACATGTCGGCCACAGTGGCGAGGATGGACGCGCGCACGCTGCCGACGCTCATCACGACGGCCGCCGCCAGCACGAGAGTCGCCAGGGTCATGGTGAGCCGGCCTTTGCGCAGGAACGTGTTGCGCAGGGCGAGCGCGACCGGCCGAGGAAGCCCGCGGATCTTGCCGAGGAAACGGTCGATCCGGCCGTGTCCGAAGTTGGCCCCGCTCATGCCGGTCGAGTTGAGGGCGTTCACCACCGACACCCGCGTGCCCGCATGGACGGGCACGTAGGCCGCCACGATGGGAACGACGAAGCCGACCACCACCGCGAGCTCGATGGCGGACGCAGGCGGAACGGTGGAGCCCGGTCCGAAGTTGAGCAGACCCCCCGCGAAGACCGCGAACCACGACGCCCAGTACGAGCCGAGCGGAAGTCCCAGCAGCACGGCGAACGCCCCGTAGATGGCCACGAGCACGAGGTACATGCGCGTGATCTGCCATGAGGTGCCTCCGACGGCCTTCATGATCCCGAGCTGCTTCATCTGCTGAGTGAGCAGCGCCGTGATCGTGTTGACCACGAGGAAGCCCGAGAGCACGAGGGCCAGCACGCCGAGAGCGAGCAGGAGTACGGAGACTGCCTTGAAGATGTCCCCGAGCCGGTGGCTGCCGATCTCCGGGACGTAGGTGCCCAGCATCTGCACGCCGGTCGGCGCAACGACATCGTCACGGATCTTCGAGACGATGCGCGTCGCGCCGGCCCGATCGAGGCCGGTGGTGTCCAGGGAGACGAGCAGCTCGCTCATGTCCTTGGGCGCGCCCAGGTCGGCCATAGTCTCGACGGTCACGTACCCGCGGATGTGGCCGACGAACATCGCCGGGAACGAGTTGATGTCGTGCGCGAAGCCCGCGACGCGCAGCAGCTTCTTGCCGCCGTCGGTGGTGTCGACGGTGATGAGGTCGCCGACTCCGAGGCCCGTGACCTGCGAGTCGGAGGACTCGAGCACCACCTCGTCCCGGGGCGGCGGCCAAGGCGCGTCGTCCTGCGGGAAGACCAACTCGAGGCGCGACGTCGTCCAGTCCTCGGCCGACGCCAGCTCGATGGCCTTCGAGCGCACCGCCTGCGTCTCCTGTGCGGGAGCGTCGGGAACTGTGACGACGTCGCCTGGACGGTAACGCAGCGTCACGAGGCGTCGACCGTCGGCGTCCCGGACCCCCGGCAAGAGCCGCACGCGATCGATCATCGAGCGGTCGAAGCCCGACGTGTAGAGGATGGCTGTCGACGGGTTCGACTTCGGGAAGTTGTCGCCGAAGGTCCGGAGCAGGATCCCCCGGCCGCCCATGACGACGAGGATCGCGAAGATCCCCACCGCGATCGACAACACGACCAGCAGGGTCCGCAGCTTGTGCGACAGAAGGTCCCGCAGGACCTTGCGCCAGCGCGGAGGAAGGCCGGCGGCCACCTACATCTCCCGGCGGATGTCGTCGACGATCTCGCCGTCGCGCACGTGCAGCGCGCGCGCGACGCGGGCTGCGATGTCGTTGTCGTGGGTCACCATGACGATCGTCTTGCCGCCCGCCACGAGCGACTCGAACAGCGTGAACACCGACTCCGCGGTGACCGAGTCGAGGTTGCCGGTCGGCTCGTCGGCCGCCAGGATCGGCGGATCGTTGGCGAGCGCCCGCGCGATCGCGACACGCTGCTGCTGGCCGCCCGAGAGCGCCGAGGGCAGCTTGTGGGCCTGGTCGACCATCTCGACCTGCTCGAGCAGCGCCAGCGCATACGACTCGCGCTCCCGCGCGAGGTGCACGTTGCAGAAGTCCATCGGCAGCATCACGTTCTCGACGACCGTGAGCGTCGGCAGCAGCTGGAAGAACTGGAACACGACACCGATCGTCCGTCCGCGCCACACGGCGAGCTTGTTCTCGGAGAGCGCATGCACCGGCGTACCCGAGATGACGACCTCGCCCGACGTGGGCCGGTCGATCCCGGTGATCATGTTGATGAGCGTGGTCTTGCCCGACCCCGACTTGCCGATCAGCCCGACGAACTCCCCGGGCTGAACGGTGAGGTCGACGCCCTTGAGCGCGGTGAACGGCACCTCGCCGCTGTCGTAGGTCTTGACCAGTGACGAGATGCGGATCAACGGCTCGCTGCCGGGGACCGTACGGGGCGTCATGGTTTCCTTCCGGTAGATGCATGCGTCGCGCCCGCCTGAGCGGCGCACGGTGCCAACCCTATCCTAGGCGGCGCGCGGAGGCGACCCCCTCGCAACCGGGCTCATCACCCTTCGTACCCCCTGACGCGGCTCTTCGCCGCACCGGTGCCGGGGCGGCTTCCGTCCGGGTCGCTCGCAAACCCATCCTGCTGCTGAGTATCGCGGGGCACTGTTGGCGCGCCGCTTCTTCTCGGCTCCGCGACAGCCTTGTGGACGTCGTTCGTCGCGCGACGCAGCGGCGGTGACGCCGGGGCTGCGTCGGGGGATGATGTCACACCCGGAGCGCATACTAGGGACTGAGGGATCAGGAGACCTCTCATGCGCACCATCATCTGTTCCGACGCACACGGCTACCCATCGCTCATCAACAACGCGCTCGCGGCTGCTGGATTCGTCGAGGGCAGCGACCGCTTCGTCTACGCCGGCGATCTCATCGACCGCGGACCCGATCCGATCGGATGCTTCGACCTCGTAGACGGGCTTGCGGACGTCGTGCTCGTCGGCAACCACGACGTCGCGTGTGCGCTCGGCCTGCCGGTCGCCCCTCGGGACCCACGGGCGTTCGCCCTCGCGGAGCGGATGCGCGACCGCATGCTCGAGCCCGAGGGGAGATGGCGCCTGGCGCTCGTGGTCGACGACGTCCTGGTCGTCCACGGAGGCGTGGGAGAACACTGGCGCGACGCGTTCGACGGGTGCCAGCGCAGCCTGGAGTGCCTCGCGACGCTGCTCAACGACCGTCTGAGGACCGAGATCGCGAGTGCCATCGAGACCGGCGCGAGAGGATGGGGCGACGGCGTCCTCGGCTACGAGGGGCCGCTGTGGTTCCGCCCGATCGAGGACGGGCCGCCACTGCTCGATGTCCGGCAGATAGTCGGCCACACGCCCATAGAGTTCTACGACATGGCGAACGAGGCGGCCCTCGCCGCACTCGGGGTCACCTCGATCGACCCCGGGGCATACCGGTTCGGCGAGACGGCCGGACCGGGCGCGCACTTCCGCTGTGCGGTGGTCGAGAACGGACGCGTCGACGTGCTCGAGTCGCCGGGGCTGCGCGATGCGGGGCCGCGGCCGGAGAGCCTGCTCTGCTACTAGCGCCGTCGCGCCGCTACCGCAGCACGAGTTCCCCGTCGACGCCGATGTCCACGGTGGCGGTCGAACCCTCGTGCATGTCGCCCACGATCATCGCCTTGGCCACCCGGTCCACGACCTCACGCTGGATCGCGCGCTTGAGCGGTCGAGCGCCGAAGATCGGGTCGAACCCGTCGAGCCCGATCCGCTCCAGCGCCGCGGGCGTGAGCACGAGCGCGATCTTGCGCTCGGCCAGCCGTCCGCGCACCTGCTCGAGCTGAAGGTCCACGATCTGCTCGATCTGCTCCATCGTCAGCTGGCGGAACGTGACGATGTCATCGATGCGGTTCAGGAACTCGGGGCGGAACGTCGCGCGGAGCGCCTCCTCCGCGAGGTTCTTCGCTTCCTCCTCGTTCCCCTGTTCGACGAACTGCTGGAACTGCGAGCCGACGTTGCTGGTCATGATGACTATGACGTTGCGGAAGCTCACGACGCGGCCCTGGCCGTCGGTCAGACGCCCGTCGTCGAGCACCTGCAACAGGATGTTGAACACGTCCGGGTGTGCCTTCTCGATCTCGTCGAGCAG
>PKWR01000217.1:3275-9799 GCA_003133285.1 Coriobacteriia bacterium | reverse complement strand
TCGCTCAGGTCGCCCCCGATGCTCGCTACTTCGAGGACGCCCAGATCCTGCTCGTCGACCGCCGCGCCGAGCGGCCCGAGATCGGTCACATCGCCGTGGCGAGTGCGGGCACCGCGGACTTCCGTGTGGCCGAGGAGGCCGCCATCTGCGCCGAGGTCATGGGCGACCGCGTCACGCGNNCCGGCATCCACCGCCTGCTGGCCGTGCGCGAGGACCTGGGTGCTGCGAACGTGATCATCGCGGTCGCGGGCATGGAGGGAGCTCTGCCCTCGCTCATCGCCGGCCTCGTGAAGGTGCCCGTGGTGGCCGTTCCGACGAGCGTCGGCTACGGCGCCCACTTCGGCGGCGTCGCCCCTCTGCTCACCATGCTCAACTCCTGCGCGCCCGGCATCGGCGTCGTGAACATCGACAACGGATACGGCGCGGCAGCCCTCGCCTCTCGCATCAACAGGGCGGCTGCGGCGTCGGCGGAGGGCGTCGAGGACCCGCTCGTCACGAGGCTCACGCCGACGCCGAGCCCTTCGGTCTCGGCGGGCGCTCGCAATCGCTCCTCGGAGCCCTCGACGCCCTCCGCCGACGAGCAGGGGTGAGCCCGGTGTTCGCCTTCTTGGACTGCTTCTCGGGCGTGTCGGGTGACAAGTTCCTCGGCGCCCTCGTTGGCGCGGGACTCGATCCTGACGTGCTGCGCAGGCAGCTCGCGCTGCTCGATGTGAGCGGGTACACGCTCGAGGTGTCCGAGGTACGCAAGGCCGGGGTGGCGGGCGTGAAGGTCGACGTCGTGGTGGAGGACGGCCAGCGCTCGCGCGACTGGCGGACGATACGCGAGCTGATCACTGCGTCGCGCCTGTCGGACGCGGTCAAGCGGCGCGCTCTCGACGCCTTCGGGCGACTCGCGGTCGCCGAGGCCGCAGCCCACGGTGTGGAGGTCGATGCGGTCCACTTCCACGAGGTCGGCGCGGTCGACTCGATCATCGACATCGTCGGGACCGCGATCGGCGTGGTCGAACTCGGGATCGACGAGATCTGGGCGACGCCGGTGCGCCTGGGCCACGGGATGGTATCGACGTCGCACGGGATGCTCCCGGTCCCCGCTCCTGCCACGGTCGAGTTGCTGCGGGGCGTGCCCGTGTACTCCGGCGAACTCGAAGGCGAGATGACGACACCGACGGGCGCGGCGTTGCTGCGCTCGCTCGTGACGCGCTACGCTCCGATGCCCCCGATGACGATCGCGAGCGAGGGCTGGGGCGCGGGCACATGGGACCTGCCCATCCCGAACCTCCTGCGGCTCACGCTCGGCGAGCCGCAGATGGGCGGCGGCGGGCTGACCGAGATCGCGGTCCTGCAGAGCTCCATCGACCACGTCACGGCCGAGCTGCTCGCGGCGACGCTCGACATCGCGCTCGCGGAGGGCGCCCTCGACGCCTGGGCGGAGCCGATCCGTATGAAGAAGGGGCGCGTCGGCACCGAGGTCACGGTGCTCGCGCGCGTCGAGGACGCCGCGCGGCTGACCGACCTGCTGATGCTGCACACCGGGACGCTGGGGGTGCGCCGGACGATCACGTGGCGCCAAGTCGACATCCGCCGCGTCGAGACCATATCGACGACGCTCGGCACGGTGCGCGTGAAGGTACAGGGCAGCGGAGGGTCGCTCCGCGTGCGGCCGGAGAACGACGACGTGGTGGCCATCGCCCGCTCTTCGGGCCTCCCGCTCGACCGCGTCGCGCGCATGCTCACCGAGCAGGCCGAGGCGGTGCTGCGCGAGCGCGGCTCCGAAGACCTCTAGCTAGACGACACTCCACTCTTCGCCGCTTCTGCGCAGGAATCCCTCCGCTGCCAGCGCTTCGAGCAGCTCCAGCGTCTCTCCGGCCGCGACACCCGTCTCGCCGGCGTAGGCGTCCGCGTCTGACCCGGGCCTCGCCAGCACCGCGCGCAACAGCCGCGCGCGCTTCTGCCGCCGCGAGCCCTCGAACGGCGACTGCCGCACGTGGTGCCGGCTGCGCCGCGACGGGTTCGGCAGCGTGCGCTTCAGGTGCGCGCCGTAGTCCGTGAGCGCGTAGCCCCACCCTCGGGGATCGTCGCGGTCCCACACGGCCTCGGCGATCGGCCTCAGGTCCCGGTCGGGCACGTCGTCCGCGTCGGCGAAGAAACAGTGGATCAGGGCGGCGCGGACGTTGGTCTCGATGAAGGGTGCGGGGACCTCGTACGCGTAGTCGACGACCGCGGCGGCGGTGGCCGGCCCGATGCCCGGCAGCGTGGCCAGCACCGCGGGGTCGGCGGGCAGGACGCCGCCGAAGCGCTCCGAGACCTGCTCCGCACATCGCTTGAGCGCGACCGCGCGCCGGTTGTACCCGAGCCCCTGCCAGCGCTCGAGCACGACCGCGAGCGGTGCCGCGGTCAGCGCGTCGATCGTCGGGAAGACGGCCATCCACTCGACCCAACGGGCCGTCACGCGCGCCACCTGCGTCTGCTGCAGCATGACCTCGCTTACGAGCACCCCGTACGCGTCATCGATGCCGCGCCACGGCATCTCGCGCCCGTTCGCGCGGTAGAAGTCCCACACCGTGTCGCGGAACGCCTCGAGGGCGTCCGCGGGCGGGAGGCTGAGTGCGGTGCGGGGATCCATGGCTCGAGTATAGAGGCCGCCCGCGGCCGGAGGACGCGGCGCGTCACACGCGCGCCCATACGGGGAACCTAGTAGGCACGAGGCAAGCACGTCGACGGAGAGGGAGCATCCATGCGTCGCCACCGCACGGCGCCGGCGCCATTCGCGCTCGTCTGCGCAGCCGTGGCGGTCGCGGGATGCGAGTCGGACACCACGTCGCGCATCGGCGGGAGTGCGTCGCGATGACCACGACGTGGGGTATCAGCGCCTTCAGCGTGGACGGCTCAGCCGAGCTGTGGACCGCAGACCATGGAACGGGAACGATCCACCCGTTGGGAGACCTGTCCAAGTAGCGGCGATGCAGCAGGAGGAGCCGCGTCCACGTCGAATCTGTAAAGAGCAGGATCAGAGCCGTTTGAAGGAGAGCCCGGTGCCGAAGAAGATCCTCGTCATCGACGACGAACCCATGGTCATCAAGATGGCCACGGATGCGCTCGTCGCGCGCGGCTTTGAAGTACACTCCGCCCCCAACGGCTACGAGGGGCTCATCGCGGCGCACCAGCTGCGTCCCGACCTCATACTCCTCGACGTCGTCATGCCCGACCTGGACGGGCATGAGGTCGCACGCCGTCTCGGCAAGGATGAGCGCACCAAGGACATCCCGATCATCCACCTGTCCGCCATCGGGGACTTCGACCAGCAGCTGGCGGCGATGGACGGTGGGCTGACGGACTACATCACCAAGCCGATCAAGTCCTCCGACCTGGCGGACCGCGTCGAGGCGTTCCTCGATCCGGCGCAGCGTGAGAAGGCCGGACGCGACGCGCACCAGCGGGCGGGCAAGCTGCGCGCGATCGTCGACATCATGCACCGGGACCACGACGCCTAGGACCTGACGGAGCGTCCCGGCCGCGCACGGTGCGGCGTCAGTACATCTGGATGTGGTAGCGGCAGTGCTCGCGCTCGGGGCAGTCCTCGGGCAGCGTCGCCACCGTGACCTGCCACAGCTTTCCCTCGACGAAGCAGGAGCCGAGCACCCGCTTGTCCCGCGGTCTCACGTCCGGGTCCCAGCGGTCGTAGTCGTCCATCCGCTCGCGCCAGTAGAGGCACTTCCCGCGGATCTGAGTCTGCCCGTCCAACACCGTCGAGCTCACGCGTGTCCTCCTGTGGCTCCCCGGTCTCCCGGGCGCCGTGCGAGATGTCTCTTCAGAGGGTTATCGGCAGCGGTGCGGCCCGAGTCGCGCGCGCATCGGACACCCGACGCTGGACCGCCACCCGACGGCCGCGCACGGGCGATCACCGCGCCTGTCGCATCACGCCCTGCGGCGCCTCTTGAAGAAGCGGCGCCACGCCCAGATGCCGAGCGCGGTCAGGACGGTACTGACGACGGAGAACACGCCGCCCGCGACTCCGCCGATCCACGTGCCGGACACGTAGGCGAGCACGACGACAAGACCGAGCGGCGCCCAGATCAGAGCGTGAGAGATCACGCGCACCCACGCGCTCTCATACGCGTCGGGTTCCTCAGGTGGCTTCACGAGCGTCCTGCCGTCGATCGCCATTCACGCGCCCTCTCGTCCGGTTGCGACCGCATCGTACCCCCGCATCCCCTGCTCAGCGACCGCCGCGCCACCGCACGCGGATCCGGGCTGCGGGTGCGTCGCGCGATCGTCACCCGCTCGTCGCGGAGGCGGTGAACGCCGGTGCTAGCATGAAGGCCGCCGGGCCGTCCGGCTCCGGCGAGTACGGGAGACCGAGATGTGCAGCTCCGACAGGATCGTCTCGTGGCTCGTCCTCGCTCCGATCGCTCCGATCGTGCTGCTGCTCGCAGGCTGGTGGGGCTCGCTCCCGGCGCTGCATGACAGCCCCACCGTGGGACTGGTCGCGCTCACCGGGCTGGTGATCGGCCTCGCACTCGACGCGACCGTGCTGCGCCGGCGTATGGAGTCGCTCTTCACGATGAGCAACCGTCCGCTGCTGCTCGTCGCGCTCTTCTACTCCATCGGCATGTACGGCTTCTTCATGGGCTTCCCCGTCTTCAATGTGGCGATCGGGACCGTCGGCGGATACGTGGTTGCACGGCGGGCAGCGATCATGGGCTGGGCGCGCCAGAGGGCCGTGCGCGACGGCCGCCGTGTCGCGATCACGATGACCTGGGTCCTGGGCGCCTTGTGCGGGGTCACCGCATGGCTGGCGCTCAACGAGGCGACCATGGGGTCGCAGCTCAGGAGCATGTTGGGGCTGCCGTTCGTGGTCACCCAGCCGATGATCTACGGCATCATCGTCGTGGGTGGAGTCGGTCTCCTGGCCCTCCAGTACGGCCTGGCCTCACTCACCGCGCGGTGGTTCGCACCTCGATAGGGCTCCGCTGACGTCCGAGCGCTCGCCACTCCGCCTCCGACACAGACAGGGTGCCCGCCCCCATTCGGGACGGGCACCCTTCGATTCACTCATGGAGCGTGCGGCGGACCTACTTCACGGTCACGTACGAGTAGCCGCTGCGCGTGGTCGCGTGGCTGCTGTCCGAGTGGTACGCCTGCATCCGCCACTTGCCGGTGTAGGAGAACTTGTACTTCACCGAGTACTTGGACTTGAACCCGTAGTTGGATGCCTTGGCGGTCGCGTAGCCCGAGGCCTTCCACTTTCCGCTCACGTAGCGCCACAGGTAGACGCGCACGGCGGACGAGCCGGCGGTGTGCCGAGGGGCGAGGATCCCGGACAAGGTGTACGACCTTATGCCGTAGCGCGAGGCCGAGGCGTTGGTCAGCGACGCGTACATGTTCACGCTGGCGTAGGCCGTGCTCGGAGTCAGCGCTCCGGTGCCCGAGAACTGGACGAGATAGTGCATCTTCCGGTCGTACACGGGCGTCTCGAACAGGTAGCTCCCGTCGGCCTCGAGGGTCCGAGTGCCGAGCGGGAAGTAGTCACTTCCGTCATCGGAAGCCAGCAGCGTCACGTCTCCCGCGGCGACGACGTTCCACAAGCCGGAGTAGAGAAGGTCGTACGCGTAGTAGACGTGGCCCATGATGGCCGTCGAGTCCTTGAAGGCGAGCGCCGACGTCGGCTGGTTCGCTATCGCGACGATCGTTCCCCGACGCTCCACGTTGACGCTCAGCGTGTAGTCGCCGCTCCCCCCGCTGTAGTCACTGCCCACCGCGGTGAATGCGTCGATGAAGTAGTGACCGGTCTTGGGGGCCTTGAAGGACGAGATCGTCAGGGGCTTCTTGACCCCCTCCTCGTTCCAGAAGGAGGGATCGACGTACGCGAGCGGGTCCTCGTCCAAGCTCCAGATGTCGGTCGCGTCGGGGCCGAAGAGATAGACAGCGAAGTCGGTCGTCGCAGGGTCCGCTGCAGTCATGTCGACCGTCACGACCTCGCCCGCGGTGAGGAAGATGTCGAAGACGTCATCCTCTCCGCCGATCGCGTCGGCGGTCAGATGGCCGGAGAAGGCTGCCGTGCCCCCGACCATCGGTAGAGGCGTCGCGCCGGCGATGTTCTCGCCGATGCCGACGGTGGCGATCCCGATCGTCCCCGCCACGGGGCGTGTCGCCCTCTTGACGGCCGGCGACGCGATAGCGGTCGATGACGCGAAGACCATGGCGGCGAACAGCGCTGTGGCCAGCGCGGCAGTGCTCCAACGCGAGAACGAACGATTCCCCATCGAGACCCCCCTGAGAAGTGGCATGTCGTGCCACTATACGCGAGCCCTGCCAGGCCACAAGGAGCCCCCGCCACGATGGCCCGGGGGCTCCCGATGACGCGTCGGCGACTACTTGAGTTCGAACACGACCGTGACGCCGGCGCTCACGTCGAGCTGGCCGGGTGAGATCGGCACGCTGGCGGATGACTTCGCACCCGCGGCGGAGTCGTAGTAGAGAGGTCCCGGCGACGCGGCGACGCCCGTGTCGCTGATGCTGATGAC
>PKWR01000217.1:0-3256 GCA_003133285.1 Coriobacteriia bacterium | reverse complement strand
GCACCCGCGTTGTTCGCGGCGTTGATGACGTCGCCGAGCGTGCCGATGTCGCGCACCTTCGCCTCGACCGACAGCGACGCCTGGTACCCCGTGATCGCGGGCTTGGGCGAGTTGTCGTAGGTCGGGTATACGCTCAGGTTGGCGGTGCGGATGTCCACCTCCGCGATCCCGGCCCTCACGAGGGCGGCTGTGATCTTCGTCGCGATGGTGGAGACGCTGGCCAGGGCCGACTTCGCACTGGAGGCGCTCCGGCTGACGCCGAAGCTCATCTGGGCCTTGTCGGGAGAACCGGGCACCTTCCCGGTCCCGCTGGCGGTGACGGTGTTCAGCGGAGTGCCGGAAGGAGCCGTCACGACCTTCGTGGTGCAGCCCGTCGCAAGCACGACGAACAGCGACAGCGCGATCGCACATGCCGTCGCGGATCCGAGTCCCCTCTCCATCGCTCTCTCCCGTCTCCGCATCCGCCCTCCGGCGGCCTGATGTCTCTGTACCCTTCGACGGAGGCGACGAGGCCGCGGTTCGCGGGTGGCGCTAGCCTCTGCGGGACCCCTCGTCGCCGCCGAGCGCCTTCCACACCGCGGCGGCCGCGACCCGGAGCCGCGCGATGGCCTTCTTCGGCGCGTGTCCCGCAAGGCGCGCGCGGGCGCCGACGTACCGGCGCAAGCGGCGGAGTTCGTCGGAATCGAGCGCATGCAGCGCACGCTGGAAGGCTGCCCGGTCGACCTCGGTCGAGCCGAGGTGCTCGAGCGAGTCGAGTCCCTCGCTGGAAGCGGCCAACGCGCCCGACGCGAGTTCCCCGATGCGCTCGCGCAGGGCGTCGATCGCAAGCCGCGCCTCGGTGCGCTCCGCCGGTTCGAACGCCGCGAAATCGTAGTCGAACGGCACCTCCTTGATGGGCCGTCCGGTGACGACGTAGAGCTCGCAGTACAGGTACTTGAAGGCGAGCCGGACGAGCCCCTCCTTCTCGATCCGCCGCATCGACGTTCCGACCCGCAGCCCGCGGAGAACACGGAACTTGCCCAGGCGGGAAGCGCGCTGCACGTAGTCGTGGTCCTCCGCGAGCGCGAGCGTCTCATCGAAGCCGCCGATCGCCTCGTGGACCTCGCGGCGCGCCAGGATGCAGAAGCCCGCCGCGTGCGGCGACACGTACTGCATGACATCCATGTAGAGGTTCGCCACCTCGCACGCGAAGACGTACGCGGGATCACGCTCGGTCGGCTCGAGGTGCGCGGTCGCGATCGAAAGACGGCGGTCCTCGAACTGCTCGACCGCTGCCGCGATGAAGTCGTCATCGAGGATGTCGTCGGCGTCCAGGAAGAGGAGCAGGTCGCTTGTGGTCACGCGGGCGCCCGCATTCCGGCCCACGGCGGGCATGCCGCCTTCGACCACCAGCGCACCGCGCCCTTGGGCGATCGCGCGCGTGTCGTCGGTCGAACCCGCGTCCGCGACCACGACCCGATCGGCGCGTCGCGTCTGACGGTCCAGCGTGTCGAGCAGCTGCGGAAGCCGCTCGGCCTCGTTGAGCGCAGGGATCACGACCGTGAGCGTGGTCGACATGCGGACTCCTCGTAGCCGGTTCCCCGTAGTCTCGCACAACGTCGGGGACGCAGGAACGGCCCCGGGACCCGGGGCCGTTCCTCGCTCGATCGGTGGCGTGACCCGTCTCAGAGGCCGAGCGCACGCCGGGTCTGGGGGCCGACGACTCCGTCGGCCGGGAGCCCGTGCGCCCGCTGGAAGGCCTCGAGGGCGGCAACGGTCTGGCTTCCGAGCACCCCATCGGGCGTGAGGCCCAGCTTCGTCTGAACGGCGGTCACCGCGACGCCGCCGCTGCCGGCCGCGCTCGCGCTGCCCGCACGGCTGGCCGACGGGGGCTGCCCGTGCGCTCCATGGCAGTACGTGGACGTGCACCCGCTGCGCGGGCACGTCAGAACGGCGGCGCCGGGGGCGCTCTTCTGTCCGACGGAGGCCACCGCCGTCGCGCCTGAGGCCGTCCTAGCTCCAGCGCTCGGCGTAAGGGCGATCGCGACGGTCACCCCGACCCACATGACGAGAGCCGTGGCCGCGACCGCGACGAGAACGGCCGCGATCCGTCTTGGCATCCGCTTCATGTGACCCTCCTTTCGCGTCCGGTAGCAGGCCTGTCACGGCCTTGAGGATCCACTTCCAGTGCAACGCGGCGTGCAGCGCGAACAGCGTCAGTGCGGCGTTGGCCGAGAGGGCATGCAGGAGATGCCATAGGGGCGCGGCGCTCGGAGAAAGCCCGACGTCCGGACCGATCACGCGTGAGATCGTGAGCCCGCTGAGCACCACGAGGACGGTGGCCGCGAACAGGAGACCGTCCACGACGAGGTTGACCGCGGACACCCGCAGCAAGCGCGCCAGCANNGGCATCGATGCCAAGCCGTGCGCGTGTCGACATCGGGACCTTCCTCTCGTATCCGGGCGGGGGCGCCGGGTGGGACTTGGCGCTGGGCAGGCTGCATATCCTGACGGACGGTCGTGGAGAGGCTGTGACGCCGGGATGTGAGTCTCCTCACGCGAAGGCAACGACGGTCCGGAAGACCGGCGCATACGTGGAGGCCCAGCGACCGGTCAGGAGCTCCTTGGGCGGGGTCCCCGAGATCCTCCCCACACGCGACAAGGGCCTCGCCGTCTTCCGGCGAGGCCCTTGCTGGTCGCTCTGTGGTGCGGGCGAAAGGAGTTGAACCTTCACGGGGTTTCCCCCACATGGACCTGAACCATGCGCGTCTGCCATTCCGCCACGCCCGCGTGACGTGCAAAGGGGAGTCTAGCAGGGGGGATTGTGAGGGGCAAGGAGAGCGGGGACCTGGGCGAAGAAGGGGCGGGCGGAACCTGGCGACGGGTGGATGGGGATGGTCGCTTGGGCGGTCAGCGCTCAGGCACTCGCCTGAGGGGGCGGAACGGATGAACAGCCGGATCCGGGGCGTTGTCTGCCTTGTCGCGGCGGCAGCGCTCTTCTTGTGTGTTCCTCTGACGGCCGGTGCGGTCTCTCGAAAGTCGGCGGCATCACCGAAGGCGCCGCAGGTGCCGCAGGTCTACGGAGTGGCCGCGTTGGCGGTCGACCCGCTCGAGGCGTCACCCTTCTACGGCGATCTGGACTCCGACGGGTTCCCGTGCCAGCAAGCGTATGTTCATCTCGACGCGGGCGACCAGTCCTCATCGAGGCGTGCCGCCACCCAGATGGGTGTCCATGTCGGCCTGCTCCCGCCAACTGCGACCAGCGTCGACGACGAGT